>CAZLBJ010000404.1:0-12708 GCA_964557755.1 uncultured Thermoanaerobaculia bacterium | reverse complement strand
GCATCGGCGGCGGCCAGGGGATCGCCACCGTGCTGGAGGCGGTATGAGCGCGGCGAGCGTCCAGAAGGTCGGGGACGGCATCCGCAAGGTCGGCGTCCTCGGCTCCGGGGTGATGGGCGGCGGCATCGCCGCCCACGCCGCCAACGCCGACGTGCCGGTGGTGCTGCTCGACGTCGCGAGCGACGGTGTCGACCGTAGCGCCATCGCCCGCGCCGCCCTCGAGCGCCTGCGGAAGGCGAAGCCGGCGGCCTTCATGAGCGCCGGGGACGCCCGCCTGGTCACCCCCGGCAACCTCGAGGACGACCTCGGTCTGCTCGCCGACTGCGACTGGATCGTCGAGGCGGTGGTCGAGCGGCTCGACGTCAAGCAGCAGGTGTATCGCCGGGTCGACACCGTGCGCAAGCCGGGGTCGATCGTCTCCTCGAACACCTCCACCATTCCGCTCCATAAGCTCGCCGAGGGGCTGCCGGAGGGCTTCCGCCGCGACTTCCTGGTGACGCACTTCTTCAACCCGCCGCGCTACATGCGCCTGCTGGAGATCGTCGCCGGAGCCGATACGCGGCCCGAGGCGGTGGCGGCGGTGCGCGCCTTCGCCGACCTGCGCCTCGGCAAGAGCGTCGTCGACTGCAAGGACACGCCGGGCTTCATCGCCAACCGCATCGGCACCTTCTGGATCGAGGTGGCGACGCGCGCGGCTGTCGAGCTCGGCCTCACCGTCGAGGAGGCGGACGCGGTGGCCGGCAGGCCGATGGGGCTGCCGAAGACCGGCGTCTTCGGCCTGCTCGACCTCGTCGGCCTCGACCTCGGCCCGCACGTCGCGGCCTCGCTGCTCGCCCACCTGCCGCCCGACGATCCGTACCGCGACGCCCGCCACGACTGGCCGCTGATGCAGCGCATGATCGCCGACGGCTACACGGGGCGGAAGGGCAAGGGCGGCTTCTACCGCATGGACCGCTCGCGCGGCGGCAAGACCATGCAGGCGATCGACCTCGCCGGCGGCGAGTACCGCGACACCGTCGAGCCGCGCCTCGACAGCGTGCGCGCGGCGAAGGCCGCCGGCCGCGAGGCCGGCCTGCGCGCCCTCGTCGAGCACCCGGACCGCGGCGGCCGCTTCGCCTGGCGGATGCTGTCGCAGGTCCTCGCCTACGCCGCCTCGCTGGTGCCCGCCATCGCCGACGACGTGGCGTCGGTGGACGAGGCGATGCGCAGCGGCTACTCGTGGGAGCGCGGCCCCTTCGAGCTGATCGACCAGCTCGGGCCCGCGTGGCTGGCCGAGCGCCTGGCCGCCGAGGGCCGCGAGGTGCCGCCGCTGCTGCGCACGGTGGGCGACGGCACCTTCTACCGCGTCGAGGGCGGCCGCCTCCAGAACCTGGGGGTCGACGGCGCCTACCGCGACGTGGCGCGGCCGGCGGGCGTCCTCCTCCTCGCCGACGTCAAGCGCGCCTCGGAGCCGGTGGCGGGGAACGCTTCTGCCAGCCTGTGGGACGTCGGCGACGGCGTCCTGTGCTGGGAGCTCCACACCAAGATGAACGCCCTCGACGAGGGCGCCCTGCGCCTGCTCGCGACGGCGCTCGAGACGGTCGACGGCAGCCGCTTCCGCGCCCTCGTGCTGCACAACGAGGGCGCCAACTTCTCGGTGGGCGCCAACCTCGGCGTCGCCCTGTTCGCCGCCAACCTGGCGATGTGGCCGGCGATCGAAGAAGGGACCGCGCAGGGCCAGCGGGTGTTCAAGGCGCTCAAGTACGCGCCCTTCCCGGTGGTCGGCGCGCCCACCGGCATGGCGCTCGGCGGCGGCTGCGAGGTGCTGCTGCACTGCGCCGCCGTGGCCGCCCACGCCGAGACCTACATGGGGCTGGTCGAGGCCGGCGTCGGCGTCGTCCCCGGCTGGGGCGGCTGCAAGGAGATGCTCGGCCGCTGGGCGCGCAACCCGAAACGCCCGGGCGGCCCGATGCCCGCCGTCACCAAGGTGTTCGAGATGCTGAGCACCGCGTACGTCTCGACCTCCGCCGCGGAGGCGCAGGAGGCCTTGTTCCTGCGCCCCACCGACACCATCACCATGAACCGCGACCGCCTGCTGGCCGACGCCAAGGCGCGCGCCCTGGAGATGCTGGCCGCCGGCTACGCGCCGCCCGAGCCCGCCGAGCTGCACCTGCCCGGCCCCGCCGGCCGCGTCGCCCTCGGGATGGCGGTCGACGGCTTCCGCACCGCCGGCAAGGCGACGCCGCACGACGAAGTGGTGGCCAAGCGCCTCGCCGTGGTGCTCACCGGCGGCCCCGACGCCGACGTCACCGTTCCGCTCACCGAGGACGACCTCTCCCGCCTCGAGCGCGAGGCCTTCCTCGACCTCGTCAAGACGCCCGGCACGCTGGCCCGCATGGAGCACATGCTGGCGACCGGCAAGCCGCTGAGGAACTGACCATGGCCCACTACCGAGCCCCCCTGCGCGACCTCGAGTTCGTCTACTACGAGCTGTTCGACGGCGCCGCCCTCGCCGAGCTTCCCGGCTTCGAGGAGGCGACGCCCGACCTGGTGAAGGCGGTGCTGGAGGAGATCGGCCGCATCGCCGCCGACGAGATGCAGCCGCTCAACGCGGTGGGCGACGCCCACGGCTGCCGGCTGGAGGCCGACGGCACGGTGACCACGCCGCCCGGCTTCAAGGAAGCCTTCGGCCTGCTGCGCGACGGTGGCTGGACGGCGCTGACCGCGCGCCCCGAGTACGGCGGCCAGGGCCTGCCGCACAGCGTCAGCGTGATGGTCAACGAGATCGAGTGCGCCGCCAACCTGTCGCTGACCATGTACCTGAGCCTCACCCACGGCGCCTACGACGCCCTCGACAAGCACGCCACCGACGAGCTCAAGCAAGCGTTCATCCCCAAGCTGGTCGACGGCACCTGGACCGCCACCATGTGCCTCACCGAGCCGCAGTGCGGCACCGACCTCGGCCTGCTCAGCACCCGCGCCGAGCCGGCCGGCGACGGCTCCTACCGCGTCACCGGCAGCAAGATCTTCATCTCCGCCGGCGACCACGACCTGGCGGAGAACGTCGTCCACCTGGTGCTGGCGCGGCTGCCGGGCGCGCCGCCGGGCATCAAGGGGATCAGCACCCTGGTGGTGCCCAAGAAGCGGCTGGCCGACGGCGAGCTGGTGCCGAACGGCGTCACCTGCACGGCGCTCGAGCACAAGATGGGGATCCAGGGCTCGGCGACCTGCGCGCTGTCCTTCGACGGCGCCACCGGCTGGCTGGTCGGCGAGCCGCACCGCGGGATGCGGGCGATGTTCACCATGATGAACGGCGCCCGGCTGCACGTCGGCGTGCAGGGGATGGCGCTCGCCGACGCCGCCTACCAGCGCGCCGCCGCCTTCGCCCGCGAACGCCACCAGGGCCGGGCCCTCGACGGCGCCCGCGCCCCCGAGCAGCCGGCGGACCCGATCCTCGTCCACCCCGACGTGCGCCGCATGCTGCTCACCGCGCGCGCCGTCGTCGAGGGCTCGCGGGCGCTCACCGCCTGGGCGGCGCTGGCCATCGACCGCGCCGACCACGACCCGGACCCGGCGCGCGCCGAGGAGGCGGACGACCTCGCGTCGCTGCTGACGCCGGTGGTCAAGGCGTTCCAGACCGACCTCGGCTTCGAGGCCGCCAACCTGGCGCTGCAGGTCTTCGGCGGCTACGGCTACTGCCGCGACTACGGCGTCGAGCAGCTCGTCCGCGACTGCCGCATCACGCAGATCTACGAGGGCACCAACGGCGTCCAGGCGCTCGACCTGGTGGGCCGCAAGCTGCCGGCGCACATGGGCCGCTACCTGCGCCGCTTCTTCCACCCGGTGGCGGACTTTCTCGCCGCCGAGGCCGGCAACGAGGCGCTGGCGCCGTTCGTCGCCCCGGCGGCCAAGGCCTTCGACCGCCTGCAGCGCGCCACCGCCTGGCTCGCCCAGCGCGGCATGAAGGACCCCGTGGAGGCCGGCGCCGCGTCGACCGACTACCTGCACCTATTCGGCTACACCGCTCTCGGCTACCTGTGGGCGCGCATGGCCAAGGTGGCGCTCGACAAGCGCGCCGCGGCGAGCGGCGCCGACGCCGCCTTCTACGACGCAAAGCTGGCCACCGCCCGCTTCTACGCCGAGCGCGTGCTGCCCCGCACCGGCGCCCTGTTCGCGGCGGTGATGGCCGGCGGCGGGTCGATGATGGAGTTTCCGGACGCGGCGTTCTAGGGCGCCGGCCGCGATCCCGCGTTCGCGCCGCCACTGAACAAAGCACGGTCCTCCGTGTCGTTCGCGGGTATGTCCCCCCCGCGGGGCCCAGCCCCGCGACCCGCAACGACGCCTGGAGACCGTGTGCCGATGCCGTGCGCGAAGACGCCCCCCGACCCTCGATCCATCCGCCGCCGCCGCGCCGCCGCGGCCACGCTCGCCCTGATCCTCCTCGCCGCCGCCGGCATCCGGCCGGCGGCCGCCCAGGAGGAGGCCGGCTCGCTGCGCTACACGGTGACCGTCGCCGAGCTGCGCGACGCCACCGGCGGCGACGAGACGAGCGAGCTCGCCGCCGTCTGGGACCACCTGCTGCGCAGCCTGCTGCAGGCGAACCCGCGGCTGTTCGTCCTCGCCGGCGACGCCGCCCGCCGCGAGGCGATGGCGGTGCAGGACGAGACGCTGTCCGCCCACACCGCCCACGGCGAGCGCGGGCCCGCCGGCGGCCAGATGGCCGTCGCCCAGCTCCTGGTGAGCGCCGCCGTGGTGCGCCTCGACGAGCTGGGCAAGGGCCAGAGCGGCGGCCTGCAGCTCCCCGGCATCGGCCACGTCGGACGCCAGAAGGAGCGGGTGGAGCTCGACGTCGCGGTCTCCGTGGTCGACACCTCGACGGGCCAGATCGTGGCCTCGACGCTGGTCACCGGCGCCTCGGTGACCAAGGGATGGAAGGTGGCCCTGCGCACCCAGCAGCACGGCGTCGGCGCGGAGATGGACACCCTGACCAGCGGCGGCGAGCAGGCGGCCCTGCGCGCCGCCGCGGAGTCGGCGGCGGCGTGGCTCGCCGGCGACCTGCCGAGCCTGGAGTGGCGGGGCGACGTGCTGCTGGTCGAGAACGGCCGCGTCTACGTCAACCGCGGCCGCCGCGAGGGCGTGCGCCCCGGCATCACCTTCGTCGCCGGCGAGCGCAAGGTCCTGCGCAGCCCCGACACCGGTGAGGTGCTGCACGAAGCGGTCGAGGAGTTGGCGCGCCTGCGCGTCACCGAGGTCGAGGAGCGGGTGTCGATCTGCGACGTCGTCTCCGGCGACGCGGCGCTGCTCCACGACGGCCACGCGGTGAGGTTGCCGTGAGCGGCGCCGCCCCGCGCCGCGTGCGCTCGCCGTGGTTCCTGCTCACCGGCGCCGCCGGCGGCCTCGCCGGCTTCCTGCTCATGGAGATTGTGAGCCTCCTCGCCGGCGAGCGCCAGGGCCAGGGAGGCGAGGTGCTGCGCCAGGCCTTCTACTTCGCCGGCTTCGGCCTCGCCGTCGGCGGCGCCCTCGGGATGACCGAGGGGCTGGTGCGCCGGGACCGCGAGCGGCTGCGCTACGGCCTGCTCGTCGGCGCCCTGCTCGGCGCCGCCGGCGGCTTCCTCGGCGGCGCCGCCGGGCAGACGGTGTACGGCCTCCTGCCGGCGCGGCACGCTTCTCAGGTCGACCTCGCCATCGTCCTCGACTCGTCGGGCAGCATGAAGGGGTGGTTGTTCGGCGGCAACGATCCCCGCGGCCTGCGGCGGCAGGCGGCGATCCACGTGGTCGATCGGCTGACGGAGCAGGATCGAGTGACGGTGATCGACTTCGACGACGCCGCCACGGTGCTCTTCCCCCTCGCCTTCCTCGACTCCCGGCAGGTACGCGCGGCGGCGCGCCGCGCGGTCGAACAGGTGGACGACGTCGGCGGTACCAACCTCGACGCGGGCCTCGTCGCGGCCCTCCAGGAGCTCGGCCTGAACCGCCTCGAGGGCAGGCCCCAGCACGTCATCTTCCTCACCGACGGCGGCGGCTACTTCGACCCTCGGACCGCGGTCCAGGCGGCCGGTCTCGGCATCGTCGTCCACACCGTGGCGCTGGGCGGCGACACCGACGCCGCCCTGCTGCAGTCGATCGCCGCGCAGACCGGCGGCCTGTTCCAGCCGGTCGCCGACGCCGAGAAGCTGGTCGAGGTCTTCGCGCACATCTACGAGGAGACGCTGCAGATGACCTCCTTCGAGGAGAGCCTGGCCACCGGCTCCGTGCACCCGGTCCGCCGCACCGTCCAGTACCTGCTGCGCATCCTGGGCTGGGCGCTCGCCGGCGGCCTCATCGGGCTCGGCCAGGGGGTGCGGGAGAACACCCGCGAGGACCTGCGCGCCTGCGGCCTCGGGGGACTGCTGGGCGGTGCCCTGGGCGGTGCGCTGTTCGAGCCGGTGTCGGGGGCGGTGGCGCTCGGCGCCGGCTTCGTCGGCCGCGCGCTCGGGGACGTGGTGGTGGGCGCGGCCATCGGCGGCTCGATGCGCCTGCTGCAGCAGCGCATGGTGGAGGGCAGCGGCCGCCCGCCGACGGCGCTGACCGCGGTGCTGCCCCGCAACAGCCGCCTCGACGCCCCTCTCCGCTGACCCGACGGCCGCTCCCACCCGCCGGCTCACCGCCGGCGGGTGTTCTGCTCGATCTCCACCTGGCAGAGGGCGCTCTGTGCCTGCACCCGCAGGGCCAGCGCCTTGGTGCGCGCCGACAGGTAGCCGCCGAGGCCGCCCGCCGCGGTGGTGAGGACGATCAGCAGCACCTGCCCGGGCTCGAGGCTCGGCGGCGGCGGCGCCGCCTGGGAGAACAGCCCGCCGAACCCGCGGTTGAGCAGGGAGTGGATCAGCGCCGCGAGCATCAACGTCGAGTACAGCGGGCCGCCGAGCAGGGCGGCTCCCGCCGCGGCGTAGAGGACCTCCAGCCAGCGGGCGCTGGCGTAGAGGCCGCGGGCGTAGCCGCGCAGCACCTCGGCCTGGTAGGTCACGTCCTTCGCCATCGGATCCCTCCTCGCAGAGATGAGGTGTCGGAGCGTGCAGGCTCAGGGCACGGCGCCCAGGCCGGCACGGTTTCGGTAGTCGCTCCAGGCGGCGTCGAGACGGGGCGCCAGCGAGGCGGCGGCGTCGCGGGCGAGGGTCGCGGCGCGGCGGTCGGCGTCCCCTTCCCCGTAGTCGACCCTGGCGTCCCAGCCGGCACCCAGGCCGCTCTGGTCGGGGACCAGGAAGGCGTCCACGGCCAGGCGGGAGGCGACGGCGACCTCGGAGCGGCCGAGGAACCTGGAGGAGCGCTCCCCCAGGGCCTCGACCCGGACGCGGACCAGGAAGGCGACGCCGTCGCCCTGGAGCCGGCGCAGCAACGGCGCCAGCGGTGCGCCCTCCGTCCAGGCGTCGAGCAGCAGCGAGCTGTCGCGGTCGAGGACGTGCAGCCCGCGGCGCTCGAGCTCGGCCGCCAGGTGGCTCGCCATGGGCGCGGCGCGGCGCCGGTCACCCTCCGCGACGAGGGCGACCGTGGGCGTCGCCGGCCATGCCGCAGGTGCAGGAGGCGGAGCCGGGGAGGTGGGGGCGGGGAAGGCGTGAGGGGCCGGCGGCGCCGCGGCGCCGGAACCCGTCCAACCCCGCGGCGAAGGCAGGGCGGAAGGGGCGGGGGGCGCGAGCGGCGGGGCCGCGCCTGCCGGTCCCTGCAGCGAACTTCTCGGTGCCGGCGGCGGACCCCCAGCGGCCGCTGCACCGCCCGCGGCCGCCGGTGGAGGTCCGCCGGCCGCCGCCGTGCCGGTGGTGGGCGCCAGGCCGCCCGCGGCGACCCCTCCGGGTGCGCCCGCCGCCGTGCCGCCTGCGGCCGCCGGTGCGACGGCGGCAGGGATGGCCGCCCGGGCGGCGGCCGAGGCGGCGGCCGGCGCCGTGGCCGCGAAGGGCGGCAGGCCCGCCACGTAGGCCAGCGCTCCGGTACCGCCGGCGGCGAGCAGCAGCGACGCCGCCAGCAGGCGCCCGCGCAGCGCCGCCGGCGCCCGCTCACGCCGATCCTCCGCACCCGCCTCCGCCCCGCCTGGGCGAGCCGTTCGCGCCGCGGCGTCGTCCGCCGGCCCGGGAGCCGGCTGCGGCTCGGCGCCGCGCGTCGCCGGCTCCGGCGCCGGCACCGGGCCGGCGGGCGGCTCGACCCGCCAACCGTTCTCCTCCGCCACCTCCCCGACGTAGTCGCGCGCCACGCGGGCCGGGACGCCGAGCGCCGCCGCGGCGGCCACCAGCGCCTCGACCTGCGCCGCGCCCAGCGAGCCGCCGGCGCCGGCCAACTCGAGGCGCGGATCGAGTGCCGACACCTGCTCGTAGAGACGCTGGCGGTCGTAGCGCTGCTTGCCGGCGGCGTCGGCGAAGAGGCGCCGCGCCGCCGTCAACAGGTTTCGCCGCGCCGTGGTGGCGGCGTCGGCCTTCGGCGCCTCCGCTTGCTTGCCCAGCAGCGCCTCGGCGCGCCGGCACAGCTCCTCCGGTGCCGCCTCCTCTGCGAGCCCGAGCAGCGCGTAGAGGTTGAGCAGCCCGCGCCGGTCGAGCTGGTCGCGCAGCTGGCGCGCTGCCGCCGGCTCCAGGCGCCCTTCGACCGGCCGCAGCCGCGGCCCCGGCGGCTCGATGCCGGCCGCCCGCAGCCTTTCGAGGACGGCCTCCGCCGGTAGCTCGGCGGCGAACTGCGCCAGCAGGCGCTCGAGCTGGGCGCGGCTGCAGCGGCCGCCGCCCAGCAGTGCAATGGCCTCGTCCAGGCTGGCGCGAACCGCCGCCGCCTCGCTCTCGCGGCGCCGCCGCAGCGCCTCAGCCTGGGCGCGGCGGAAGCCGTCGTCGCGGAGCTTGTCGGCGGCGCCGGCGAGCTGTTCGAGGACCTGGGCGGCGCGGGCGCGGTTGCGCGGGCTCCCCTGCGTGCGCTCGCGCGCCCAGCGCTCGCGCACCGCCACGAGGCGCGCCTCGACCGCCGGCCAGTCGAGCACCGACGGGTCGAGCTCCAGCAGCTCGTAGAGGTTGACCTCGGCGCCGCTCATCGCACGACCCCGCCGCGCCTAGGCGACCCGCAGGCCCTTGTTGCGCTCACGGGCGGCGGCCACCTCCTCGGCGGTCATGATGGAGTCGGTCTTGTACTGGGCGGTGAACTCGGCGCCGGTGTCCGGGTTGCGGCCGTGCACCGTGAGGGTGCCGTCCTCCGCCAGCTCGAAGGTGAGGTCCACGGCCGAGCCGCGCGGCAGCGCCCGGCCGAAGAGCAGCTCGGCGGTCCCGACCCCCTTCGTCTGCTCGACCTCCACCCGCTCCTCGGCCACGACGCACTCGCGGCAGTCGACCTCCACCTCCTCCTGGCCCTCGTCGTGGGTGTGGAAGCGCTGGGTGACGCGCGCCGGCACCCGCTGGTCCTTCTGCACCAGGTTGAAGACCACCAGGCGGTCGCGCCCGTCGTAGGCGACGGTGCCGAAGCTCTTCGACGAGACGTTGACGACGCGCGTGCGGCTCTTGCGCAGCGCCGGCAGGCTCAGGCCCTCGGCGTTCGCCACCTCCTTCTCGGCCGCCGCCACCACGGCGGCGCCGGCGGTCTCGACGTCCACCTCCTCCGCGGCGACGCCGGTCAGCGTGGCGACGCGCAGCTTGATCGCCTCGTCGAGGTGGCACTTGAAGCCGAAGAGGGCCGCGCCCTTGGCCACCGCCTGGTTGGGGTCGAACTGCTGCACCGGGAGGTCGAAGCGCTGGCGGACCGCCTCGAGCACCTGCGGCATGTAGGTCGAGCCGCCGACCAGCAGCAGCTTGTCGATCTTCCCGTGACCCTTGGCGGCGGCGCGGTCGATCTCGTCGCCGGTCATCATCAGCGTGCGCTCCAGCAGGTCGGCGGTGAGCCGGTCGAAGGTCGCGCGGCTGACCTCCACCTTGGCGCGCTGGCCGCCGAAGCGCACCGCCTCGGGGGTGCTCTCGCGGCTCGACAGCGTGCGCTTCGCCTTCTCCGCCGCCGCCAGCAGCTCCTGGTAGGCCTCCGGGTCGTCCATCAGCGTCTGGGCCGGGGTGCCGGTCTCCTCCTCGAAACGCTGCGCCAGGTGCTCGACCAGCGCGTCGTCCCAGTCCTTGCCGCCGAGCTGGTGGTCGCCGCCGGTGCAGACGACGGCGATCTCGCCTCGCTTGACGTCGATCAGGGTGACGTCGAAGGTGCCGCCGCCGAGGTCGTAGACCAGCACCACCTGCTCCTCGTCCTGCTCGATGCCGTAGGCCAGTGCCGCGGCGGTGGGCTCGGGGATGACGTAGCGCACCGTCAGCCCGGCCAGCTCGCCGGCCTGCCGCGTCGCCTCGCGCTCGTTGATCCCGAAGTACGCCGGGCAGGTGATGACCACCTCCTCGACCTTCTCGCCGGTGATCTTCTCGGCGTCGGCGGCGAGCTTGCGCAGGATCAGCGCCGAGACCTCCTGCGGCCGGTAGGTGCGGCCGAAGAAGGTCTGCTGCCAGTGCGGGTCGCCCATCGCCCGCTTGACGGTGGCGACACAGCGGTCGGGGTGGATCTCCACCATCGCCTTGGCGGCGGCGCCGACCACGATGCTCGACTCGCTCTCGAAGAAGACGACGGACGGCGTGGTGGACTCGTTCTCGGCGTTGTTGAGCACCACCGGCTTGCCGTGCTCGTCGACGTGGGCGATGCACGAGTAGGTGGTGCCGAGGTCGATGCCGTAGACGCGCTTGGCGCTCATGGGGAGGTCTCCTCTCCGCTGGGGGTGGATGGATCGGCCGCCGCGGGCGCGGCGCCGTAGACGACGACCTGCTCCCTGCGCACCACCGTCTCGCCGTGGACGAAGCCGGGGCGGCGGCGCTCGGCGACGCGGCCGGCGCGGGACGGGTCGCCGGGACGGCCGACGTGCACCGCGCTCTGGCGGTGCGGGTCGAAGCCGTCGCCTTCGACGGTGAAAGGCGCGATGCCGATGCGCCCGAGCTCGATCTCGACGTCGTCGCGGAAGCCGCGCAGCAGGGTCACCGCCTGCACCGCCGCGAGCGCCTCGCCGCGCCGCGCCAGCTCCTCGGCGCCGCGGCCGAGCTCGTCGTGGAGGCGGATCATGCCCAACACCAGCGGCCGCGTCACCCGCGCCAGCAGGTCGTTCTTGTAGTCCTGCAGCTCGGTGTGCAGGCGGTCCACCTGCTCCTCGCGGAAGCGGTCCTCGGCGCGCTTCTCGGCGAACGCCTCCAGCAGGTCGTCGCGCACCTCGGTCATCGCCGCCTCCAGCGCCTCGATGCGGCGCCCGAGGCCGCCGGCGTCCTCGTTCCAGGCGCCGGCCGGGGGCGCCTCCCCGGCGCACGGCACGGCCGGCGCCTCCTCGCCGCCCGCCGCCACCGCGGCGGCGGCCGTGCCCTCCCACTCGTCGCTGCCGTCCTTCAACGTTCGCTCCTTCCCGTGGTCGTTCGAGTCATCGCTCCACGCCGCGTCTAGACCCGGAGCCGGGAGCAAGGTTCAGGGTGAGCAGGGCGCCGACTGGACGTTCGCGTGGCGGCGGTGTCTCAGCCGGGGAGGCCATGGACGACGAGCCCCGCACCCCGATCCGCTACGAGGACTTCACCGTCGAGGTGGCGCCGGACGGGCGCGGCGGCCTGCACACCCGCGTCCTCCACTCGCTGGCCGGCGGCGGCAGCGCGCCGCTCGAGCCGCCGTTCGCCGCCGGCGAGCTGGCGCCGCTGCTGGAGCGGCTCGAGGCGGTGGTCACCGGCCGCCTGCCGGCCCGCGACTTCTCGCTCGGGGCCGCGGGCGCCGCCGACGACGGCGCCGTGGACCCGGCTGCGATCGGCGGC
Source organism: uncultured Thermoanaerobaculia bacterium (assembly GCA_964557755.1). Taxonomy (GTDB): domain Bacteria; phylum Acidobacteriota; class Thermoanaerobaculia; order Multivoradales; family JBCCEF01; genus CAZLBJ01. Next base: position 934 of record CAZLBJ010000404.1, on the reverse strand, counting down.
CGCCTGTTCCGCAACCTCTTCGCCGGCCAGGTGGCGGAGCGCTTCGCCTTCAGCCGCGGCCGCACCGCCGGCGACCCGCAGAGCGGCCTGCGCCTGCGCATCCAGCTGGCCCCGGACGACCCCCTCCTCCCGCTGCCGGACCTGGCGCGGCTGCCCTGGGAGCTCCTCTACGACGGCGAGCGCCGCGACTTCCTCGGCCGCAGCCGCCTGACGCCGGTGGTGCGCTGCCTCGACGTGCCCGGCGCCGTCGACCCGCCGCCGGTGGAGCCGCCGCTCGAGGTGCTGGTCGCCGTCGCCGCGCCCCGCGGCACGCCGGCGCTCGACCTCGGCGAGGAGCGCCGGCGCATCGAGGAGGCCTGGGGCGGCCATCCGTCGGTCGAGGTGCGCTGGCTGCCGGCCGCCACCCTCGAGGCGGTACGCGACGCGCTGCGCCGCGGGCGCTGCCAGGTCTTCCACTTCATGGGGCACGGCGACTTCGAGGACGGCGGCGAGGCCGGCGTCCTGCTGTTCGAGGACGGCGCCGGCGGGCCGGCGCCGGTGGCGGCGCCGCTCTTGGCCGCCACCCTGCGCGACTTCCCGTCGTTGCGCCTGGCGCTGCTCAACGCCTGCGAGACGGGCCGCTTCCGCCGCCGCGGCGGGTTCGACCCCTGGACCGGCGTCGCCGGCGCCCTGGTGGCGGCCGGCCTGCCGGCGGTGGTGGCCATGCAGTTCCCGGTCTCCGACCGTGCCGCCGTCGCCTTCAGCCGTTGCTTTTATCGCGCGCTGGCCGACGGCGAGCCGGTGGAGGCCGCCGTCGCCGAGGGGCGCCACGCCATCTACCGCGACCGCCCCGAGGGCTGGGAGTGGGCGACGCCGGTGCTCTTCCTGCGCGGCGGCGACGGCCGCGTGCTGCGCGGCGTGGTCAGCCGGCACCGCGTGCCGCCGGAGATCGCGG
>CAZLBJ010000403.1:0-3119 GCA_964557755.1 uncultured Thermoanaerobaculia bacterium | reverse complement strand
GCAGCGCCGCCAGGACGAGCGCCACCCACGGCGCGGGCGGGAACCCGGCGCGGGTGGCTGGCGGACGGCGGTGGCGGCGGCTCACGGTCGGCTCCTCGGTGGGCTCAGCCCTGGACCAGCGTGCGCAGCACCCGCCGCACGGCGCGGCGGGTGGTCTCGGAGATCGGCTGCCCGGAGGTGCCGAGGACGCGGGCACCGAAGCTGTCGCCCTTGACCGAGGCGGTGGCCGCCCACACCACGGTGCCGGTCTCGACCTCCACCATGCGCACGTCGAGCGCCACCACCGGTACCGCGGCCGAGCCGGCGCGCGCCAGGTCGGACTGCGTGACGGTGCCGAGGATCAGCGCCTCGACGCCGAGGCCCTCGCCGAGCGCCACGATCTGCTCGTGGCTGGGCTGGATGACGCGGGTGCCGAACTTGCCGAGCGCCGCCTGCACCTCGCCGGGCTCCACCACGTCGAGGGTGCCGGTGGCGAGCAGCTCGGTGATCAACAGCCGCGTCGCCCGCGCGCCGGCCTGGCGGTCGTTGCTGAGGTTCTCGAAGGGCAGCACCGCCACCCGCTCGACGAAGCCGAAGTCGAAGCGCGGGTTGACGAACTCCGTCGGCTTCGGGTTGGCGGAGCAGCCGGCGAGCGCCGCCAGTCCGGCGAGCAGGCACGGCGCCAGCAGGGCGGGCAGCAGGCGGGTGCGCGGGGTTCTTGGGGCCATGGGATCGTCCTCCCTCAGAAGCCGAGGGCCAGCCCGAGACGGACGCTGTCGATGGCGCTGGGCTGCTCGCCGTCGAGCACCGTCTCGGAGCGGGTGTAGTTGCCGAACAGGCGGAAGCGTTCGTTGACGACGTAGTCTGCGTTGGCGCTGGTGGTGCTGGTCTCGCGCAACCCGTCGTCGGAGAAGTCCTGGTAGGCGGCAGTGAGCGACAGCCGGCTCCCCGGCGTCCAGGAGACGGCGTAGCTCTGGCGCAGCGAGTCGCGGAGCTGGTCCTCGCCGTAGCTCCAGTCGCCGGTGAGGACAAGGAACGCGCCGGCGCGCCAAGTGGCCCGCAGATCGAGGCTGGTGCGCTCGAGCAGCAGGGCGCCGCCGCCGTCCTCGTAGCGCAGCCAGGAGAAGCCGCCGCCGACCAGCAGGCTGGGGAAGACCTGCGCCTCCAGCCGCTCGCGCCAGGCGAGGACCGTACGGTCGTCGCCGAAGAACGCGTCCTCGACCTCCGACGTCTCGACGCTGGAGTCGAGGTCGAGCTCCGGCAGCAGCTCGGCGAGGACGGAGAGGCGCAGGGTGCGGGTGTCGCGCACCAGGGCGTCCTCCTCGGACTCGGTGCGCTGTTGGAAGGTGGCCAGCGCGCTCAGCGTGTCGAGCGGCGTCCAGCCGAGCTGGCTGGAGACGATCTCCTCGGTGCGCAGCAGCACCGGCTCGACGCGGTCCTCGAAGTCCGAGTAGCGGTAGCCGGTGGTCCAGCGCAGGTCCGCCGGCAGCTCGACGCTCACCGAGGCGCTGCCGTGGACGTCGCGGAAGTCGCGCCGCACGACGCTGCCGGCGAGCCCCTCGTCCTGGCTGACGCCGGCGGAGAGGGTGGCGGAGACGCGCTCGTGGGCCTGGAAGCGGGCGCTGCCGTCGAGGCGGTAGAAGGTGGTGTCGTCCTCGCCGAGCTGGCCGGCCGTCACGTCGCGCAGCGCCCGCACCTCGGTCACCGCCACCCGCGGCTGGGCGTTGACGCTGACGTTGACCGCCTTGAAGAAGCGGTCCTCGGTGGCCGGGAAGCGCAGCCGGTAGAGGAGCAGGGCGCCCTCCCAGCGCGAGACGGCGCCGGCCACCGGTTCCCACAGCAGGTTGTCGCGGCTGCGGAAGACCTGCCACAGCAGGCCCGGGTCCGACGGCACGTCGACCGAGATCTCGAGCTGGCTGATCGGGCGGGTGACGCCGAGGTCGACGCCGACGTTGCGGAAGGTCGAGGCGCCGCCGACGTCGATCCGCGGCACGGTGGGCGTCGCGGTGTCGCCGTCGACGAGGCCGAGCACCGGCGTCAGCTCGCCGCTCTCCGGGCTGGGATCGACGGCGAAGAGGCCGGCGCGCACCGGCACCGGGTCGCCGAGGACGCCGTCGCCGAAGCGCTGCTCCTGCTCGCTGGCGCGGCCCCAGGAGGTGAGGCCGAGCCACAGCCGGCCGTCGAGCAGCGAGCGGGCGCCGTCGAGGCGTAGCTCGTGGCTGTCGCGCGCCAGGTCGAGGCCGGTGTCCCGGTTGGCCGTGTCCCAGGTCTCGAAGGCGTAGGTCACGGACCACGTGCGCTCCTGCCAGGACGACTCGAAGCGCGCCAGTCGGGTCTCGGTGCCGAGGCCGAAGACGCCGGGGTCGGCGACGTTCGACTCGTCGCGGTAGCGCAGCGAGAAGGCGAGCTCCTCGCGGGCGCGCCAGCTCAGGTTGCCGATCAGCGACTCGACCTCGAGGTCGCCCTGCTCGCTGAAGCCGGAGATCGAGCGGTCGCTGAACGAGACGCTGCCGAAGAGCTCGGGGTGGGAGTAGACCAGCTCGACCCGCGGCTCGCGGGTGCGGCGCGTGAAGTCGCTGCCGGCGGTCTCGCTGGTGAAGTCGAAGTACTGGAAGCCGAGGCGCAGGGCGAGGTAGCCGGAGAGCTGCTGGACGAGCCCGACGTTCGCCTGCTGCTCCACGAGGTCGGTCTGCAGGCCGTCGGCGTCGGTCGTGCCGGTCGCCAGCAGCAGGTTGCCGTTCAGCTCGGCACCCTCCGCCGGGACGAGGACGGCGAGGACGATGGCCGCCCCCGCGGCCGCCCCGAGGGCAGCCGCCGGCCGGCGTCGTCTCCGCCCCTCCCTCCGCTCACGCCGCATCGGTCAAGTCTCGGTTTCCTTGGATCCCGGGGTTCCCCAGAACGGGAGCCCGGGTCCGTCCCCGCGTGCATCATGCGCGAGAAGTGGCCGCCGAATCGCCGTCTGGGAGGGTGGTTCGGCGACGGGAGGCGGTCGGTTTCCGGGCCCTTCCGGCGGGCGGGGGGCGCCGCGGCGCCCCACCCCGGCGGGCGGGAACCGTCCCCACCCGGGGCGCCCCCCCCCGCCGCAACGCCCGACGCCCGAGGCCGTGGGGGGCCCCGGGCGTCGGGGGGTCCGGCGTGGG
>CAZLBJ010000402.1:0-4719 GCA_964557755.1 uncultured Thermoanaerobaculia bacterium | reverse complement strand
CAGGGTAGTGGTTCGCCCACGAAACCAACCCGAAGAGGGCGATCTCCGTCGCCGTGTCATTTCGCTTCACGGCGAGTTTCGCCGCCTTCTCAGTCTGGCATCCCGTTGCTAGCAGCACTCCTATCAAGAGCAATGGCCAATGCAGTCGTTGAGTCTTCATTGGTTCTCTCCTTTCCTACGCAATGGACGGACTCGATTCGACAGGTTCCCATGTCCGAAGAGCTCGAACCCCGCCCAAGCCGCCGGGTGGCTCAGCCTCTGATCACCGCTTTCACGCATCGCCGCCTGCGCCGCGCGCAGCGCCGCGGCGGGCGGGTCGCCGGCGGCCAACCGGCGGTGGAACTCCTCGAAGAGGGTGGCCGCGGCGGCGTCCTCGACGTCCCACAGGCTCGCCACCACCGCCGGGGCGCCGGCGGCGAGGAAGCTCGTGGCCAGGCTCGCCACCTCGCGGCTCTCCGGGTAGAGGCCGACGGCGGTGCTGCAGGCGGCGAGCACGACCAGGCGGACGTGCGCGAGGTCGAGGTCGGCCAGCTCCTCGGCGCGCAGCAGCGAGCTCTCGCGGTCGGGGCGGGCCGGGTCGGCGGGGGCCAGCAGTAGGCCGTTGCGCGCCCCGTTCGCGGGATCGGTGACGGCGTGGCCCTCGAAGTGGAAGACCCGGTGGCCGGCGAGCGCCTCCATCAGGCCCGGCTCCGTCGCCGCCTGGCCGGTGATCACCGTGGCGCCGGGGTGGATCGTCCCGAGCCGCTCGCCGGCGAGCCGGGCTCCGGCCAGCGGCTGCATGGCCGGGAAGAGACCGCGATCGAACCTGGGGTCGGCGACCACCAGGATCGACCCGGCAACCGGGGCGCTCCACGCGCCGCCCCGCTCCATGGCGCGCCGGTAGACCTCGAGGCTCGGAGCCGCGCTGATCGTGAAGCGGTCTCCCAGGTAGCGGCCTTGCTCGTCCCGCAGAGCGGCAAAGGGCACGCCGGCGATCGAGTCGTCGGGGACGAAGACCAGGGAGCCGCCGTCCGGGAGGTGGTGGACGGCGCGAGGCAGGAGGTTGGCGCCGAGGTCGGCGAGCACGGTGTCGAGCAGGGCGCCGGCCGCCGGATCGCGCAGGAGCTGCCGCAGCGAGCCGAGGCGGTCGGCGAGCAGGCGCCGGGGCAGGTTCCGCTCCTCGAAGCCGATCCCGTCCCGCGAAATCACCCAGACGAGGAGACGGTCCCGCAGGCGGCCGTAGCGGACTACGAGCGAGTGCTCCGGAAGCTCTTCGATCAGGTCCTGCCATCCTTCGTCGCCGTTCTCGGACAGCGGCGAAGCGGAGCGCTCCAGGAGGTCGTGGAGCACCCGATTGGAGGAGCGTTCCACGAAGTGGAGAGTCCGCCGCGGATCGCCGCGCCCGTCGAGCTGGATCTCGACCATCCGCTCGTGGATCTCCCGCATCTCATCGAGGAAGCTGGCGCGGAGCTCGGGGACCATGAGCTGGCCGCGCTGCGCCTCGGCCTCCGCCAGGCTGAGGAGCAGCGCCTCCTCCGCCTGCGCCAACCGGCCCGCGCGCTGGTGCACCGCAGCCTCCTCCCGGTGCAGGGCGAGGACCTGGATGCGGTCGCCGGGGACGTCCAGGCGCTGCTGGAAGAACTCCAATCCTCGTCGGATCGCAGCCAGCCGGGCCGCGTCGTCTCCGGCCGCCAGCGCGTGGTGGAAGTCGAGCTCCAGGCGCAGGCGCCGCCGGCTCTCGTCGCCCGGCTCCAGGCGCGCCCACGCCTGCTCGGCGCGCGCTAGGTCGGCGTCGGCCTCATCCTTCCGTCCGAGGTCCAGGAGCGTCTCGCGGCGGTCGATCAATGTGTACACGAGCAGGTCCCCGTCGCCGTTCCCGGCGGCCTGTCCGGCCGCCGCGAGCTGCTCCTCGAGAAAAGGGAGGACCTGCCGCTCCTCGCCCGCGGCGCGCAACGCTTCCACGGTCTCCTCGAAGATGGTGAAGACGCGCTCCGGGCTGGAGATCCCCGCGCGGCCGCGTAGCGCCCGCAGGCGGTGGTCCCAGGCCAGGTCGTGAGCGCCCAGGTAGCGGTAGGTCTTGGCGATCAGCGCGTCGAGGTAGACGGCGTGCTCCTGCTCGCCGACCCCCTCGAAGGCGTCGCGGGCAGTGCGGAACGACGCCATCGCCTCGTCGTAGCGGCCCTGCACCATGCGCACGAGGCCGAGGATCCACGACCGCCGCCCCGCGAGCGCCGGGTAGGGCCGGTCCTGGATCATCTCGGCGAGCTCCGCCAGCTTGGTTTCGGCGAGATGGAAGTCCTTGTCGAAGTAGGCGCAGATGGCGCCGTCGAGGACCGCCCAGCCGCGGAAGGGGCTGCCGGCGTCCGAGAGCGCACGCTCGGCCTGCGCCAGCGAACGGCCGGAGCAGTCCGAGTAGATGCCGCCGCCGCGGGCGGCGTGAAAGGCGGCGTGGCCCTCGACGAGCGTCCGGAGGTCGCCGTCTCGCGCCGCTCCGATGCGCTGTACCGACTCGAGGCCAAGGCGGTCTCCCGTCGCCTCCGCCAGCAGACGGGCGGTCCGGTTCGCGGAGGCGATCGCCTCGCTGGCCTCACGGTGTCGTCCCCGCTCGCTCGCCTCGGCCCAGCGGCCGAGCTGGGCCTCGACCTGGCGCCGGGCATCGAGGGGATGCCGAGCCACCCAGGCGACGGACATCGGCCCCTCCGGCGCCGAGTGCCCCGCGATGGCGGCGCGGGCTCGGCGGGCGAGCCGCGCGCACCTTTGGAGGCCCTCTCGGGCCTCGATGCGCCAACCTTCGGCGACCGTCCCTTTGCCGGCCCGGCGCCAGGGCTCGAGAGATGCGGACCACAGCGTCAGCATCTCCAGGGCGAGCGCCCGGTTCAGCTCGGCTTCGGGGAAGGGGGAGCGCAGCGCCAGGGCGTCGGTGGCATGGCGCAGGGCAGCCAGCGCGTCGGCGGGCGCGTCGAGGAGCTCGGTCCGCACCAGGAGCATCGCCGCGAGGTCGTTGCGCAACTCGGGCGAGGCGTCATGACGCCGCAGGGCATCCCTCAGCCGCTCGACCTCCCGGCCGACGCTCAGCGCCGGCTCGGCGGTGAAGAGACCGAGCAGGGAGCGCGCGCGGACGAGGTCCGGGTCGTGGGGGAAGGCCGCCTCCAGGCGGTGGAGCTCGGCGGCCAGGCGAGCGGCCCGGTGCAGCGTCTCGCGGTCGACCGGGCGGCACCGCATGGACGGTGTCATCCTCCCCGGCTCCTCGCGGCACTCGGCGTGGTTCCTCACGCCGCTGAAACGGGGCCGGAACGGGCGTGCCTCTTCGACCAGCCGGAGGGTGCGGGCCAGCAGCGCCGGCGGGTCCGCGGCCTGCTCGGAGTCCGTTCCGGCGCAGGCAGCGGCCCAGAGCACGGCCATGACCGCGACCGCCCAGCGGCAAGCGAAACGTCCTTTCCGGCTCATCGGCGGTTGGAGCCTGTGGCGAGGCGTTCGCGCTAGTCAAATGGGCATAACTGCATCCCTCCGCAAGCCCGCCTGACCCGGTTCGCCCACCTCGAACTCCCGCTGGGCTAGACTCGGCGTCCGTGGTGTCGTGAGCTTCGTAGTGGCGAACGCAGGTATTCGCCAGCCAGGTCGCCCCATGCACTTTCCAGGATGAACGAGGAGATGGGTTCGTGCCGGACGTCGAGATCGGTGTGATCGGGGGCAGCGGCCTCTACCACATGGACGAGGTGGAAGTGCTGGAGGAGCGGCGCGTCGAGACGCCGTTCGGGGAGCCCTCGGACGCGTACGTCATCGGCCGGCTGGCCGGCAAGCGGGTGGCCTTCCTGCCACGCCACGGGCGCGGCCACCGGCTGCTGCCGACGGAGATCAACTTCCGCGCCAACCTGTTCGGCTTCAAGGCGCTCGGCGTCGAGCGCCTGCTCTCGGTCTCCGCCGTCGGCTCGCTGAAGCTCGAGTACGCGCCCGGCCACGTGGTGGTGCCCGACCAGTTCTTCGACCGCACCCGCCACCGCCCCGACACCTTCTTCGGCGACGGCCTGGTCGGCCACGTGTCGCTGGCCGACCCGGTGTGCCCGCACCTGTCGCGCGTCGCCGCCGACGCCGCCGAGGCGGCCGGCGGCAGGGTCCACCGCGGCGGCACCTACGTGTGCATGGAGGGGCCGCAGTTCTCCACCCGCGCCGAGTCGAACGTCTACCGCGGCTGGGGCATGGACGTCATCGGCATGACCAACCTGCAGGAGGCCAAGCTCGCCCGCGAGGCGGAGATCTGCTACGCGACGCTGGCCATGGTCACCGACTACGACTGCTGGCACGAGGCGGAGGAGGCGGTGTCGGTGGAGGCGGTGATGGCGGTGCTGAGGCAGAACGTGGCGCTCGGCCGGCAGGCGGTGCGCCGCGCCGTCGAGGCGCTGCCGGAGGGGCGGCAGGGGACCGAGGAGGACGGCGGCTGCGCCTGCCGCGACGCCCTGCGCTTCGCGCTGCTCACCGCGCGCGAGGCGGTGCCGGCGGCCACCGTCGAGCGCCTGCGCCCGATTGTCGGCCGCTACTTCGAGGAGCCTTCGTGAGCGCTGGGGGGGCCGGAAGACGGGCCAAGGACACCGGGCGGCGGCGCATCCTGGTCACCAACGACGACGGCATCTACTCGGAGGGGATCAAGCTGCTGGCGGCGGCGCTCTCCGAGATCGCCGACGTCGTGGTGGTGGCGCCCGACCGCGAGCAGAGCGCCACCAGCCACTCGCTGACCCTGCACCG
>CAZLBJ010000401.1:0-4453 GCA_964557755.1 uncultured Thermoanaerobaculia bacterium | reverse complement strand
TGACCGCGCCCGTAGCACTTCCCCGCGCGGAGGGCGCGGACACCCCGCCCGGGCGGTTCCCACGCCCCAGCGCACCATCCCCATCCCCCAGCACCGCGACCACCTCGTCCCGCGCCACGTCCTCGAGCCCCACCGGCACCGCCGCCCACAGCGGCGCCGGTAGCGGCACCCCCGGCACCCACGCCACCGCCGGCGGCGCCGGCCGCAGGCGGTCCTCGGCCTTGCGCAGGGCCTCGGCCTCGGCCGGCGACGCCGGCTCGATTCCGTGCAGCGCCGCGCGCGCCGCCGCGCCGCCGACGCCGCCCAGCGCGAGGACCAGCGACGGCCGCACCCAGGCGACCGTCTCCCGCCGCAGCGCCTCGCCCAGCGTCAGCGCCGCGCCCGCGACGTCCCCACTCTCGCCGCCGGCCATCCGCCCCAGCGCCACCGCCGCGTTCTTGCGCACCTTGGGCTCCTCGTCGCCGAGGGCGCGCGCCAGCGCCGCCGCCACCTCGCGCCGCCGCGCCGCCTCCAGCCCGGCCCGTCCGCCCAGCCGGCCGAGCAGGAACCCGGCCGCCTTGCGCAGCTCGGGCTCGCCGGCGGCGAGCGCCGCCAGCAGCCGCGGCACCGCCGGCACGCCGATGCGCAGCAGCTCGTCGCCGGCGCGGCGGTCGCCGGAAGCCAGCCGCGCCACCAGGGTGCCGAGCCGCTCCTCCAGCCCTACCGGCACTCAGCCATCCAGGGTGTCCTCGTCGCGCGCCGCGCGCAGGGCGGCGAGCAGCGGCTCGTCGTCCTCGGGGTCGACCGTGCGCAGGTCGAGCACCAGGCGGCCCTCGCGCAGGTAGGCGACCACCGGCGGATTGCCGCGGCGCAGCTTGTCGACCAGCGCGTCGTCGCCGGGCAGCGCCAACGCCTCGCCGGGGATCGGACGGTCCGGCGCCGTGCCGCCGCCGACGAACGCCTCGGCCTCGACGATCGCCGCCCCGGGCAGCCGCGCCGCCGCGCGCTCGAGCCGCTCGCGGTGCTCCGCCGGCTCGGGCCACAGGCGGTCGAGCGGCAGCGGTCCCTCGGCCAGGTGGAGGCGCAGCACCGCCTCCAGCGCCGCCAGGGTGGCGCGGTTGGGGCGCAGCGCGCGGTAGAGAGGATGGCGCCGGCAGCGCTCGACCCAGCGCCGGCGCCCCACCAGCAGGCCCGCCTGCGGCCCGCACAGCACCTTGTCGCCGCTGCCGCACGCGAGGTCGACGCCCACCGCCATCAGCTCGGCGAGGCTGTCGTGGTCGCCGAGCTGCGGCGCCCGCCGCGGGTCGGCCGGCGGCCGCAGCAGCCCGGAGCCCTCGTCGACCAGCACCGGCACGCCGTGGCGGCGCCCGAGGTCGGCCAGCGCCGCGGCGCCGACCGCGGCGGTGAAGCCGCGCACCCGGTAGTTGCCGGGGTGGACCTTGAGCAGCGCCGCGGTGGCCGGCCCCACCGCCGCCGCGTAGTCGGCCAGCCGCGTGCGGTTGGTGGTGCCGATCTCGACCAGCTCGGCGCCGGCGTGGGCGAGGACGTCGGGGATGCGGAAGGAGCCGCCGATCTCCACCAGCTCGCCGCGCGACACCACCACCTGGCGCCGCCCCTCGCCGACGAGGACGGCGAGGGCGAGCACCAGCGCCGCGGCGTTGTTGTTGACCACCAGCGCCATCTCGGCACCGGTCAGCGCCCGCAGCAGGTGGTCGGCGCGGTCGTTGCGGTCGCCGCGGCGGCCGCCGGCGAGGTCGTACTCGAGGTCGCAGTAGGCGTCGAGCAGGGGGGGCAGGTCGCGCGCCACCGCCGGCGGCAGCGGCGCCCGCCCCAGGTTGGTGTGCACCAGGATGCCGGTGGCGTTGAGGACGCGGCGCACCGGCGGCCCCAGGCGCGCCGCCAGCCGCTCGCCGACGCGCTGCGCGACGAGGGCGATCCACGCTGCCTCGGCCGGCGCATTCCCGTCCTCGGCGCCGCCGAAGGCCTGCCGCAGCTCGCCGCCGTCGAGGCGGCGCAGCCTCTCCACCTCGGCCCGCACTTGGATGCCCACCGGGTCGCGTCCGTATAATGCGGTGAGACGGCCGATCGCCGGCGCGTCGAGCAGACGGTGGATCGGCGGGATGTGTCTCCGCAGGTCCACGGCGAGATCTTACCCCGCAGCCGACTCCTTCGCCCGATGGACGCACAGCACCGTCTCGACCGGCTCGACGGCGCCATCCGTGAGCTGCGCGTCGAGTGGGAGAAGTTCTTCAACGGGTCGCGGCAGGTGCCGCCGGAGGAGCTGCGGGAGGAGATCCAGGGCGAGATCCGGGCGCTGCGCAACGTCAACCTGCGCAGCGTCGCCGACAACTTCCGGCTCGCCCAGGTGGAGGCGCGGTTCAACAGCTTCTCGGAGCTCTACAACCGCCGCCTGCGGCAGGCCGAGGAGGGCCGGGCGCCCGGCGTGGCGCCGGTGCCGGAGCGGCAGCGGACGTTCGACCCCGCGCGCGGCGTAGTCTTCGGCGACGACGTCGGCGGCGCGGCGGTGGAGGCGCTCTACCACGGCCTGGCGCGCGGCCCCGGCGGGCCGCCGCGGTTCGACCTCGAGAGCTTCCGCGCCTATCTCGAGAAGCAGGTGGGAGCGATGCGCGCGAAGACGGGTTGCTCCCGGGTGCGCTTCCGGCTGGAGCCGGACGGCGACCAGTTGAAGTTGAAAGCCAAGCCGCTGCCGGCCGGCGATTGATCCGGACGACCGGCGGCGCTCGCATACAGAGCCAAGGAGAAGGCAGTGAGACGATCCGTACCGACGCTACTCGTGCTGAGCCTGCTGGCGGCCGTCGCCGCCTGGGCCGCCGGCACGGCGCCCGAGAACCTGCCGCGGGCGCTCGAGCAACAGCGCCTTCTCGTCGACGCCAACCCCGGCGACGGCGCCGTGTGGAACGACCTCGGCAACCTGCTGCTCTTGGCCGGCGACCATGCCGGCGCCGAGGAGGCCTACCGCCGCGCCGTGGAGCTGGCGCCGCAGCGGGCGTCGTTCCGCTACAACCTGGCGCTGCTGCTGCACGAGCAGAACCGCCTCAAGCTCGCCGCCGAGCAGTACCGCGAGGTGCTGGAGCTCGCCACCGACAACGCCTGGGCGCACTACCAGCTCGGCGCCATCCACGAGGAGCGCGGCCAGCGCAACCGCGCGGTGGAGCAATACGCCGCCGCCTTCCGGCTCGACCCCGGCCTCGCCTTCCCCGACGTCAACCCGCACGTCATCGAGAGCGAGCTGGTCACCCGCGCCATGCTGGTCGGCTACGGCCGCGGCGGCGGCGAGTCGGTGGCGCCGCGCGTCTACCAGGAGCCGCAGCGCATCGCTCGCCTGCTGGTGACCCCGGAGCCGATGCTCGAGCCGGAGGACATGCCGGACGACGCGATGGCGGAGACGCCGGGCGAGGAGGCCGGCGAGATGCAGGGCTTCGAGCCCGAGCCCGGCGCCGGGACGGCCGGGGACCGGCGCGTGCTCGACACCGGCGACCTCAGCGACCGGCCGGTCAACCAGGCCACGCCGCAGGGGCAGGCCGGCTACCGGCCGCCGGTGCAGCCGGGCGGCGACGCCTCCGGGCGCGGCCGCTCGCAGGTGCGCACCTGGCGGCCGGGGCAGGAGGGCGGCGCGCAGCAGGGCGGCCGCGTGACCGGCGGCACGGTGGTCGGCGGCGCGGTGGGCGTGCCGCAGTTGGAGCCCGGCGACGACCAGATCCTGCCCACCGATCCGGACGTGATCGAGGAGGTCACCGGCCGCTCGCCGCGCGTCATCGGCAGCACCGGGCGCCTGGAGATGGTGCTCGACGAGGGCGGCGGCGCCGCCGGCTGAGCCCGCGCCGAGCCTCAGACGTTGAAGCGGAAGTGGACGACCTCGCCGTCGGCGACGACGTAGTCCTTGCCCTCCAGCCGCAGCAGGCCCTGGTCGCGGCAGGCGGGAAGGCCGCCGAGGCGCAGCAGGTCGTCACACGGCACCACCTCGGCGCGGATGAAGCCGCGCGCGATGTCCGAGTGGATGGCGCCGCCGGCGCCGCGCGCGTCGGTGCCGCGGCGGATCGTCCAGGCGCGCACCTCGTCCTCGCCGACGGTGAAGAAGGCGATCAGCCCGAGGAGCTGGAAGCTGGCGCGGATCACCCGCGCCGCCGACGGCTCGTCGAGGCCGAGGTCGGCGAGGAACTCGCGCTGCTCCTCGGGGTCGAGGCGGGAGATCTCCTCTTCGATCGGCGCGCTGACCACCACCACCTCGCGGCCGGGCGCCGACGGCACCGCCTGCGCCGCCGCGGCGCCGGCCACCTCCTCCTCGCCGACGTTGAGCACCACCAGCATCGGTTTCGCGGAGAGGAGCTGGAAGCCGCGCAGGCGGCGCTCGTCGTCGGGCTCGAGCGCGAGCTCGCGCAGCGGGCGCTCGGCTTCGAGGTGCGGGCGGACGACGTCGGAGAGAAGCGCCCGCTCGCGCTGCTCCTCCGGTGTC
>CAZLBJ010000400.1:0-3738 GCA_964557755.1 uncultured Thermoanaerobaculia bacterium | reverse complement strand
GCGGCCCGCAAGGCGCCGGGCAGCGCGGTGGCGGGGCACGCCAACGTGCTGGTGTTCCCCGACCTCGACGCCGGCAACATCGCCTACAAGCTCACCGAGCGCCTCGCCGGCGCGCGCGCGGTGGGGCCGCTGCTGCAGGGCCTGGCGCGGCCGGTCAACGACCTGTCGCGCGGCTGCTCGGCCGAGGACGTGGTGGACGTGCTGGCGGTCACTGCGCTGGCCGCGGCGCGACGTCGAGCGGACGCGGACCGCCGTGTCCTGAGCCTGTCGAAGGGCGTTTGATGGAGGTTCGGTCATGAAGGTACTCGTCATCGGAGGGGGCGGCCGCGAGCACGCCCTGTGCTGGAAGCTGCGCCAGAGCCCGCTGCTGACCGAGCTCTACTGCGCGCCCGGCAACCCCGGCATCGGCGAGATCGCCGACCTCGTGCCGACCGCTCACGAGGAGGTGGCGCGGCTCGCCGACTTCGCCGCCGACATGGCGATCGACCTCACCGTCGTCGGTCCCGAGCTGCCGCTGACCCTGGGCATCGCCGACGAGCTCAAGCGCCGCGGCCTGCCGGTGTTCGGCCCGACGCGCGCCGCCGCCGAGCTCGAGGGCAGCAAGGTGTTCGCCAAGCTGTTCATGGACCGCCACGGCATCCCCACCGCGCCGCACGCCGTCGTCCACGACGCCCAGAGGGCGCGCGCGGTGGCCGAGGACCTCGGGCTGCCGCTGGTGCTCAAGGCCGACGGCCTCGCCTCCGGCAAGGGGGTGCTGATCTGCCACCACCGGGCGGAGCTCGACGAGGCGCTCGCCGTCCTCTTCGAGGAGCGCCGCTTCGGCGCCGCCGCCGAGCGCGTGCTGGTCGAGCCGTTCCTGGTCGGCGAGGAGGTGTCGTTCCTCGCCCTGGCGGACGGCGAGCGCCTGCTGCCTTTCGCCACCAGCAAGGACTACAAGCGCATCGGCGAGAACGACAGCGGCCCCAACACCGGCGGCATGGGCGCCCACAGCCCGTCGCACCTGCTGTCGTCGGAGCAGTGCGCCGACATCATGGAGCGGGTGATGCGGCCGGCGGTGGCCGGCATGGCGGAGGAGGGGCGGCCGTTCGTCGGCGTCCTCTACGCCGGGCTGATGATGACCCACGCCGGGCCGCAGGTGCTCGAGTTCAACGTCCGCTTCGGCGACCCGGAGGCGCAGGCGCTGCTGCTGCGCGTCGAGGACGACCTGCTGCCGATCCTCGCCTCCGCCGCCAACGGCGGCTTCAACGTGCGCCGGCTGCGCTTCAAGAAGGCGGCCTCGGCGTGCATCGTGCTGGCCTCGGAGGGCTACCCCGGCAAGCCGGTCAAGGGCGAGGTGATCGAGGGGCTCGACCGCGCCGCCTCGATGCCCGGCGTCGAGATCTTCCACGCCGCCACCCGCGAGGAGGGCGACCGCATCCTCACCGCCGGCGGCCGCGTGCTCAACGTCTGCGCCACCGCGCCGCACCTCGCCGACGCGCTCAAGCGCGCCTACGCGGCGGCGGGCGAGATCCACTGGCCGTCGAAGGTGCTGCGCCGCGACATCGGCCGCCGCGTCCTCGAGCAGGGCGCCGTGGCCGGCCGCTGTGGCGGCCCCGGCGCCGCTTCGGCGGCCGTTGCGCCAGATCGGCACAACTTCCGCGGCGCACGGCAAACGTTCCGCGCCGCGCCGCCGTATACTCCCTCGCCGACTCCGGGTTTGCCTCCCGGCCCGGGCCTTGCTCCCGGGCGGATGACCGAACGCACGTTCGGTTTTCTCGCGACGACGCCCGGAGGCGGCGGCAGCGTTGACATCGAACGGCGGCAGCGCCATACTGGTGCCCGCCTTTCTGAAAATACTGCAAGTCGCGAACGCGGTTCGGTGGCCGGGAGGACCGATGGTACCGGACGTGCATGCCATCGGGTTCGTCCTCCCGACGGGAGATCGTTCGCCGGACTCTGGGATTCCATGGCCTGTCAAGGTTGCTCATACCGAGGTATGTCCACCGCCGTCGAAGACACCTTCGTCGGGGTGCGCTTCCGCGAGGAGACGAACCTGACCCTGTGCAGCACCGGCGGGCGGCTCATCGCGCAGGAGGAGAAGGTGATCGTCGAGCTCGACGGGGGCGCCGCCTTCGGCCGCGTGGTGCGCTCGCCGATGCCGGTCTTCAAGCCGTGCCAGAAAGCCGGCGCGAAGGCCATCGTGCGCATCGCCGACGACGGCGACGAGGCGGCCTACGCCGAGCAGGTGAAGAACGAGTGGACGGCGCGCCGCTACTGCCAGCAGCGCTCGCGTGAGCTCGGCCTGGAGATGAAGGTGTCGCGGGTCGACTTCCAGCTCAGCGGCAAGAAGGCGGCCTTCTACTTCACCGCCAACGGCCGCGTCGACTTCCGCCAGCTCGTGCGCGACCTGTCGAAGCGCTTCTCCTGCCGCGTCAAGATGGTGCAGGTGGGGGCGCGCGACGAGGCCGGCCTGCTGGGCGGCGTCGGCATCTGCGGCCGCACCCTGTGCTGCTCGACCTGGCTCAAGGATTTCAAGCCGATCTCCATCCAGATGGCCAAGCGCCAGAACCTCAGCCTCAACCCGTCGAAGATCTCCGGACAGTGCGGGCGCCTGCTCTGCTGCCTGGCCTACGAGGACGACCAGTACCGCAAGCCGAACCGACAGCAGACCCGCCGCGCCTCCGGGCCGGCCGAAGCCTAGGCGCCCCTGCCGATGCCCAACCGCAAGCTGATCCGTCCCGACATGAACGAGCTGAAGAAGGACATGCCACGATCCGTGCGCAGGAAATCGACGCCTCCGGAGCAGACCAACGCCGAGGAGTTCTACTACCTGAAGCAGATGGCGGCGAAGACGCCGATGGTCGTGGTGCTGCTCGACGGCGAGGAGCTGCGCGGCTGGATCGAGTGGTACGACAAGGGAGCGATCAAGCTGAACCGCTCCGGCGATCCGAACCTGCTGATCCCGAAGCACAACGTCCGCTACATGTTCAAGGAGGAGGAGCTCAAGCGCGGCCGCCGCCGCCGCGTGGCCGCCGCCGCCTCCTCCGACGGGGAGTGAGCGCAGCGGCAGCGCCGGCGGCCCCGCCGCCGATCCTCGCCTTCAGCCAGGGCGACCCCGCCGGCATCGGGCCGGAGATCCTGCTTCGGCTGCTGACCCCGGAGGACGGGGCCGCGCCCGGCGCCGCCGCGCTGCCCGCGTCCGGGGCCGCCGGCGGCCGCTTCCTGCCGCTGCTGATCGCCGAGCGTGCGGCGCTGGACGCGTTGCGGCCGGTACTGCCGGCGGCGCCCTGGCACCTCTTCGCCTTCATCGAAGCGCCGCCCGGCCGACCCGTGCTGATGGAGCTCGCCGAGGAGGGTCGCATTCCGGTCCTCGACCCGGTGGGCGAGGCCCGCCGCGTCGAACCCGGCGTCTCCGGGCCCGCCGACGCCGCCGGGGCGATGGCTGCCCTCGACGCGGGCATCGCGCTGGCCCGGGCTGGCGAGGTGGACGCGCTGGTCACCGCGCCGGTGAGCAAGGAGTCGATCGCCCGCCACCGCCTGCCAGGCTTCGTCGGCCACACCGACTACCTGGCGCGGGCCTGCGGGCTCGAGCGCTACGGCCGCGACTACCTGATGGCCTTCCTCGCCCCCGGCCTGCGGGTGGCGCTGCTCTCCACCCACCTGCCGCTGCGCCGCGCGCTGGACGCCGTCACCCCCGAGGCGATCGGCGAAGCGCTCGACTGCCTGAACCGCAACGCCGGCGGCTCGGTCGCGGTAGCA
>CAZLBJ010000399.1:0-2691 GCA_964557755.1 uncultured Thermoanaerobaculia bacterium | reverse complement strand
GTCATGGTGGTCGAAGGCGGCGTTGGCGGCCGCCGCGGCGCGCCGCGCCAGCTCGCCGAGCCCCGGGTCGCCGGCGAGGGCGGCGCGCAGCACCACGGGGTTGACCAGGTAGCCCACGACGCCGGCCAGCTCGCGCGCCCGCCGCGCCGCCACCGGCGTGCCGACCAGGAAGTCGCGCTGTCCGGTGTAGCGGCCGAGCAGCGCCTGGAAGCCGGCGAGGAGGACGGCGAAGCGGGTGGTGCCGCGGGCGGCGGCGAGCGCCGCGACGGCGGCCGACAGCGCGCCGCCGAGGGCCGCCGACACGGCGTCGCCGGCGTCCGTCTGCACCGGCGGGCGCGGCCGGTCGGTGGGCAGGTCGAGGTCGGCCACCGCGCCGTCGGACAGCGCCTCGCGCCACCAGCACTCCAGCCGCTCGCCCTCGGCGCCGGCCAGGCGGCGGCGCTGCCAGGCGACGACGTCTGCGTAGGTGGCGGCGGGCGGCGGCGGCAGCGCGGCGGCGGCGCCGGAGAGCTCGGCGGCGTAGAGCGCCCGCAGCTCGTCGACCAGCACCACCAGCGACCAGAAGTCGGCCACCAGGTGGTGGACCGCCAGCACCAGGGCGTCGCCGCCGTCCGCGCCGCGGAAGAGGACGACGCGCAGCAGCGGGCCGGCGGCGAGGTCGAACGGCCGGTGGGCGGCGTCGCGCAGGCGGCGGCGCAGCTCGCCGGCGTCCCATTCGGCGGCGTCCTCCTCCACCAGCTCGACCCGCGGCGCGGCGCCGACGCGCGCCCGCGGCTCCCCGTCGCGGTCGGCGAAGGTGGCGCGGAGCTGGTCGTGGCGGGCGGCGAGGGCGGCGAGGGCGCGGCCCAGGGCGCCGCCGTCGAGGTCGCCCTCGACGCGCGCCGCGGCGGCGATGTGGTAGGCGGCGGAGCCCGGGTTGAGGCGCTGCAGGAACCACAGCGCCTGCTGGCCGTGCGACAGCTCGAGCTCGGCCGGACGGGCGCCGCGGGGGGCGAACGGCTCCGGCACGGCCGTCTCGGCGCCGAGCGCCTCGGCGGCCCGCACCGCGAGCTCGGCGACCGTGGCGCCCTCCAGCAGGTCGGCGTAGTCGAAGCCAACGCCGAGCTCGGCTTCGGCCCGCACCTGCAGCTCGGCCGCGGACAGGGATTCGAGGCCGAGGGCGGTGAGCGGAGCGCCGTGCGGGACGGGGGCGTCGCGGCGCAGAAGGGCCGAGACCCAATCGGCGAGGAGCGCGGTGAGGCGGGCGCGGCGCTCGTCGGCAGGAAGCGCCGCCAGCTCCTGGCGGGACGGAAGGTCGTGGCTCGCCGGGGCCGCGGGCGCGCCAAGGGAGGCCGCCGAAGCCACCGGGACCGCCGGTTGCGGGGGCGCAGCCGCCCCGGCCACGCCGCCGCCGCTCCGCCCGGCACTCTCCCCCTCGCCGATCGGTTCGTTCCGCCCTTCGGCAGGCGACGCCTCCACCCGCCCGCCGGACTCCCCGGCCAGGTACCGCCGCCGGCACTCGCCTCGCCGCACCTTGCCGCTGGTCGTCTTCGGCAGCGCCCCGAGCTGCAGCAACACCACCTCGTGCAGCGCCGCCTCGTGCTGCTCGAACACCGCCTGCCGCACCGCTTCGACCACCTCGGCGATCGATGCCGCGTCTGCCGGGAAGCGGCGCTCGACCTCGCAGGCGACCACCAGGCGCTCCTCGCCGCCGGCCTCGACGGCGAAGGCGGCCGCGCAGCCGCGGCGCAGCGCCGGGTGCGCCGCCTCGGCGGCCAGCTCGACGTCGTGCGGGTAGACGTTGCGGCCGCGCAGGATGATCAGGTCCTTCGAGCGCCCGGTGACGAACAGCTCGCCGTCGGCGGCCAGGAAGCCGAGGTCGCCGGTGCGCAGGAAGCGGATGTCGTCGCCGTCGTCGCCGCTGGCGCCGTCCGTGCCGGCCAGACGGGCGCCGAAGCTGCGCTCCGTCTCCTCGCGGCGGTTCCAGTAGCCGTCGGCGACGCTCGCGCCGGCGACCCAGATCTCCCCCACCCGCCCGGCCGGCAGCGGCCGGCGGCTCTGCGGGTCGACCACCTCGACGCGCTGCCCCAGCCAGGCGCGGCCGCAGCCGGTGAGCGGCCGGGCGTCGCCGCCGGCCGCCGCCTCGGCGCGGTGCGCCTCCAGGCCGGAGGCGGAGACCTCGCGCACCACCGGCACGGCGCCGATGTCGCCGCCGCTGACGAAGAGGGTCCCTTCGGCCAGCCCGTAGCACGGGTAGAACGCCTCGGCGCGGAAGCCGCACGGCGCGAAGGCGCGCGCGAAGCGCTCGAGAGTGGCAGGGCGCACCGGCTCCGAGCCGTTGAACGCCACCTGCCAGCTCCCGAGATCGAGGCCGTCGCGCTCCGCCTCGCCCACCTTGTCGGCGGTGACCTCGTATCCGAAGTTCGGCGCCCCGCTGGTGGTCGCGCGGTAGCGGCCGATCGCCTCCAGCCACAGGCGCGGCCGGCGCAGGAAGGCGGCCGGCGAGGCGAGCACGCAGCGGGCGCCCAGGTAGAGCGGCTGCAGCACGCCGCCGATCAGCCCCATGTCGTGGTAGAGCGGCAGCCAGGAGACGATCACCGACGCCTCCGACTGGGCGAAGGCGCGGCGGATCATCTCCTCGTTGTGGAGCAGGTTGGCGTGGGTGACGCGCACGCCCTTCGGCGCCGCGGTGGAGCCCGAGGTGTACTGCAG
>CAZLBJ010000398.1:0-2596 GCA_964557755.1 uncultured Thermoanaerobaculia bacterium | reverse complement strand
CCGACGCCGCCCGCGAGCTGCTCACCGCCGCCGACGTGGTGCCCGACTACCGGGTGCGCTTCGCACTGCTGCCGGCGTCGTGGCGCAGCCGCCTCGGCCACTGCGTCGACGAGCTGGGGGCAGCGGCCTACCAGGACGTCGTCTTCCCCACCCTGCACACCCAGCTCGACCGCCGCAGCAACGCGGTGGTCGCCGCCGCCGTGGCGCCGCGGCCCGGTGCCGGCCAGCGCATTTTCGACGTCGAGACGGTGCCCGCCTACGCCTCGCTCGACCGCATGATGGCGCAGCTCGACGAGCTCGACGACCAGGTGATCCGTTACCAGCGCTTCACCGGCGAGGGCACCTGCTGGAGCGACGCCCGGCAGACGATCGACAACTTCGCGGCGCTCACCGGCTACCTGCTCGGCGTCCGCCCGCGGCCGCCGACCTCCGAGGCGCGCGCCTGGTACGGCCAGGTGCTGTGCGACGCCCGGCCGCTGCCGTACCGCGTCGAGCTGCACCGCGACCGCATCGACGGCCGGGTCACCGATCTCGGCCGCACGCTGCTGGCCGACCTCTACCAGCGCAACGCGCTGACCCTGGACCTCCAGGAGCTCGAGACGCGCATCCAGCGGCTGGCCTCCGACCCGCCGGCCGCCGAGCAGGCGCGGCCGGTCTACGCGGCGCTGGTGGGCGCCATCGACCGCACCGAGTCCGACCTCGCCGACCCGCGCCTCGCCTGGGCCGGCAAGAGCGAGCCCGCCCTCGGCACCGCCTGGGACGAGCTGCTCGACTCGATCAACGAGTCGCCCTGGACCGGGGTCGACGAGACGCGCCTGCTGCGGGGGATGGCGAGCTCCGGCTTCCGCGCCTTCCGCGCCGCGCTGCGCGACGCCGGGACGGCGGCGACCGGCCCGCTGCTGGCGCGCGAGGACGACCAGATGCTGCTGCGCCTGTCGCCCGCCGTGCTCGGCCTGCGCGCCGCCCTCAACACCCTGCTCGACCGCTACATCCAGCCGCTCGGCGACCTCGGCTGGGTCTACGTGCCGGCCGGCGGCACCTATCTGAGCTGGGACGCGCCGACCCTGGTCACCGCCGCCGACACGCTCGACGGCTACGACGCCTTCGTACAGACCTCCTTCAGCGCCTTCCCCAGCCTGCGGCCGGCGCTGACGCAGTCGACCCGCGACCGCGTGGAGCTGCAGGTGCTGGCGACGGCGGCCGGCGCCGAGCGCTTCCCGCCGCAGCCCGACCTGCGCACCGCCGAGCAGATCGACACCCAGCTCGCAGGCCAGGTGGCCAACCTGCAGGCCGCCGCCGACCCGCTGAACCGCCTGCTCACCGGCTTCCGCAAGCCGGCGTCGGCCAGCTCCTGCCGCGGCGCCGAGAGCCCGTACTGCGCGCTGGTGCAGACGCTGGCGGTGCAGCAGACGTCGCTGCTGACGCTGCTCGACCGCCTGCTCTTCGCGCGCCAGCTCTACGTGCCGGTGAGCGGCGGCGTGCAGAGCTGGGACGGCAGCGGCAACCTGGCGTGGAACGCCTTCGGCGTCGACGGCGCCAAGGCCCTCGACGCCTACGTGGCGGCGCAGCGCGGCGTGGTGGTCGACCTCGACAGCCGCTTCGCGGCGCCGATCCTCACCACCGTGCCGGTGCCCGCCGCCGTCTACCCGCGGCCGCCGGCATCGCTCGAGCGCTGGAGCCTGATGCGCTCCGACCTCGCCGCCTACGACAGCAAGACGACCGACAACCCGCTGGCGCTGCTCGAGGGCTTCATCACCGGCGACATGGCCGCCGCCACCCTCGACGGCTGCTTCGACCTCGACCCGGCGGACACCGCCTGCCTGCCGGCCAGCGCGCAGGCCGACGCCGGCTTCCGGCCGCCGCCCTGCGACTTCTTCCTCACCGCCAAGAACGTCCTGCTGCAGGAGACGGCGGCGCAGTGCGAGACGGCGACGCTGGGCGGCGGCACCGACGCCTACGCCTCGCTGGCCGACGCCTTCGGGCGCCTGCTCGCCGGCCGCTACCCGTTCGCCGCCGCCTCGGCGCGGCTGCAGGCGACCCCGGCCGACGTTTCCGGCTTCTTCGCCGTCTACGACGCGCAGCGGCCGGCGGTGGACGGCATGCTCGCCGTCTCGGGCCGCATCCGCGGCCGCGACCCGGCGTCGCTGTCGACGCCGCCGGGGGTCGTCTGGCCGCGGCCGCCGTGGACGCCGGCCGTGGAGGCCGAGGTGACGGGGTTCCTGGCCGGCCTCGACGACGTGCGCACCTTCTTCGCGCCCTACCTCGCCGCGGTGGCAGCGGGTGGCAAGGGACCGCCGCCGGTGCCGACCTGGGACGTCGAGGTCGACCTGCGGCCGGCGCCCTCCCGCGAGGCCGGCGGCAACCAGATCATCCGCCGCAGCCTGGCGGTCGACGGCACCGACGTCCACGCCCAAGGTCTGCCGCCGGCGCCGGCGGCGGCGACGGTGGCGTGGAGCTACGGCTCGTCGCTGGCCCACACCGTCACCTGGGCGAGCGACGGCTGGTACCGGCCGCGGGCGGTGGTCGGCGGCCCGTACGGCCAGGTGCCGGGCGGGAACGCGGTGTACGCCTCCCCGGGGCCCTGGTAGCTGCTCCG
>CAZLBJ010000397.1:0-17951 GCA_964557755.1 uncultured Thermoanaerobaculia bacterium | reverse complement strand
CGGATGTGGACGCCGTCCGTGTCCTCGTTGCCGCCGGCCGAGACGGCGACGTCGAAGCCGGGGCCGTCGGCGGCGGGAGCCAGTTCGACCACGGTGTCCGGCCGCTTGTCCGCCGGCCGCCGGCGGCCGCTGCCGGCGTGGACGTGGAGAGCGTTGTCGCGCACCGCCACCAGGTCCGGCGAGCCATCGCCGGTCCAGTCGCGGCCGAAGTGCCACGAGGCGTACTCGCCGTCGAGCTCGACGGCGCGGCCGCGCGCCTCGAAGCCGCCGTCGCCGTCGCCGCGGTGGACCTCCAGCCGCAGTTCCTGGTCGACCAGGCCCTTGGTGCACACCAGGTACAGGTCGTCGCGGCCGTCGCCGTCGGCGTCCGCCAGTCCGAGGTCGGAGGCGTGCCACATCGGGCATTCGGTGTCGGCGGCGAGCAGCGGCGCCACACCGACGCGGTTGCGGCTGGTGGCGAGGGGGAAGACGCGCAGACGCTGCTTGACGAACAGGCCGACCTTGTCGGCGGTCAGCGCCACGAGCAGCGGCCGGCCGGCGTGGCGGAGGTAGGAGGCCCGGGTGACCGCCTCCTCCGCCGGCAGCAGCGACCACGTCTCCAGCGGCTCGGCCTCGCCGGAGCAGAAGAGCAGCGTGCGCAGCCGGCGCTTGCCGACCGCCTCCGGCCCCGACGCCCAGCACGGCCGGCCGCCGCCGGCCACCGCGTGCACCGGCGGGCTGGTGATGCGCAGCCCCCACGGCTTGCGCTCGGCGCGCCGCGGCAGATCCCAGGCGGCGGCGGGCGAGAGGGCGCCGCCGGTCGCCGCCGGAGCAGCGACGACCAGGCGGCCGGCGCCGGCCACGGCCAGCGGGACCGCACCGTCGTCCCGTGCGAGGCCGGACGGATCGACGAGGGAGAGCGAGGCGGGGCCGAACGCGTCGAGCGGGCGCCACCGCTCGCGCGCGGCCGCCGGATCGACCACCAGGTCCGCGTCGTCGCCGTCGACGACCAGCAGGTCCGCCGCCCCGTCCCGCGCCGCGACCGCCAACCGCCGCGACCCCGGCGGCAGGTCTGCGGCGAGCAGCCGGGCGCGGCCGCTGCGCGCATCGACCAGCAAGAGACTCCGCGGCCGCCCCGCCTCCTCGTCAGCGGAGGCGCCGCCCCCTTCGCCGCCGGGGTCCGGCTCGGCGACGAGAACGGCGAGCTGCACGCGACCGTCGGCCAGGCGCACCGCAGTGGCGTCGAGCAGCGTCCCCGGCAGGCGGACGTCGACGCGGTCGAAGACGACCTCGGCGCAAGCAGGGACCACGACGAGGAGGGCGAAGAGCGCCAGCGTAGTGAGCACCGCGGCGCGGAGGGCCCCCGTTCGCACGCGGGACGCCGGCTCGACCCCGGCTGCCGCGGGCCGCTTCCGCGCCGGGACGCCGGCCTGCGGCCTGCCGCCGCACCGTCGCCCTCTCATCGCCTGCCTCTCCTCTTCGCCCCGTCCCCCTCCCGGCTCAGGTACAGGTCCAGCCGCACCGGCGGCGACTCGCCGGGCTCGTCGGCCTGGCGCGGGTGGGTGACCGCCAGGTCGTCGCGGCCGTCGCCGTCGAGGTCGGCCACCTCGGCGAGGGCGAGGTCGCGCAGCGGCGCCCGCAGGCGCAGGGCGCGGTCCGGCCGCGGCGGGTAGGAGCAGCCGGCGCGCCCGAGATGGACGCCGATCTCCCGCTCGTGGTCGAGCTGCAGGAAGTCGCGCCGGCCGTCGCCGTCGAAGTCGCCGGAGAACAGCGACCGCTGCCGCAGCTCGAGGTCGTCGAGGTCGATCGTCAGCTTGCTGCGCATCGGCTCGCCCGGCGCCAGGACGAAGGAGCCGTCCGGCCGCTGGCACCAGGCGAGGAACCCCAGGTCGAGGGTCAGCCGGCGGGTGGCGAGGACGCGCATCGCCTTGAACAGGGTGATGTCGTTGGTGACGGTGACGAGGTCGGCGCGGCCGTCGCCGTCGAGGTCGCGGAAGCCGCCGGGCAGCACCAGGGAGCCGTCGCCGCCCGCCTCGGCCACCCAGCCGGTGACCTCGAAGGCGCGCGACGGCGCCGCGGCCGGCACCGCGCCGCCGCCCAACGGGTGGAGGCGGACGCGGTAGCGCGGCTCGCGCACCTGGCGCATCGCTTCGCGCACCCCGTCGTCGTCCCCGTCGAGGCCGTCGGCGAGCACCAGCTCGGCGCCGGGGGCGGCGTCCACCGGCCCGAGCCAGACGAAGTCGCCGCCGCCGTCCTCGCCGTCCCCACTGGCGCCATCCGCCCCTCCGCCCGGCGGCCGTTCGACCGCCGCCGGCGGCGCGAAGCGGCCGGGCGCCGTCTGCCGTGCCACCTGCCGCGCGCCGGAGCCGCGCCGGGCGGCGCGGAAGACGAGGTCGGGCAATCCGTCGCCGTCGACGTCGAGCACCGCCGGCAGCGGCACGTCCACCGCCGGGCCGGCCGGCCCGGGCACCCGCGGGTAGGGCACGCGGGCGAGCGGCCGCGGCTCGAGGCCGCCGCCGTCGCCCGCCGCCCGGCCGCGGAAGACCGCGACGCCGCCGGCGGCCGGCAGCAGCAGGTCGGCCACCCCGTCGCCGGTGACGTCCTGCACCAGGTCGAGGCCGGCGAGGAAGGTGCCGGTGCCGGCGAGGACCGGCGGCTCGGCGACCACCGGCGCGAACGACAGGGCGCCGGCGGCGTCCACCCGCAGCGCCGAGACGCCGGCGTCGGTGAGGGCGACCACCGGCAGGCCGGGCGGGCCGGCCTCCAGGCTCAGCACGCCGAGCGGCAGCGGCAGCGGCGGCCCGGCGAGCGCGAAACCGCCCTCCGGCCGGCCGCGGTAGAGGCGCAGCTCGCGGCGGTCCATCAGGGTGGGGACGATGGTCAACATCTCGACCAGCCCCTCCACCTCGTCCATCTCGGTGTACTCCTCGACCCCGATCTGGTCCCAGGCGGTGAACACCACGACCACGGCCAGGTCGCGCAGGCCGTCGCCGTCGACGTCCGCCGCCACCAGCGCCGCCGGCGCCCCCGGCAGCTCGAGGCTCTGCTCGACGAACGACAGCTCCGCCGCGGCGCCCGCGGCCAGGAGCAGGCTCGCGGTGAGGAACAGGAACCAGGTGTGGTGGCTCGACGGCGGCGCGTGAGTCAAGGGGCCATCCGCGAAGGGTTCTCCGGAGGTTGTCCGAGAACCATACGACGAGCCGCAGCGAATGTTACTGCGCAGCGCGGCCATCCAATCGACGTCAGAGGATGCGCTGGTGGAGAGCAGCCATGGCGGCGGGACGCATCCTCTCGGCGATGGCGACGCGTGTCAGACCCTGCTCCTTCTCACCGTTCCACAGCAGCAGGAAGCCCCAAAGGCTGCTCTCCAGCGAGACGGGGAGCAGGAACCGCGCGTCCGTGGCTTGGCGCAGCCGTTCGAGCTCGAACTGGATGAAGAAGCTGCGCCACTCGAGTGGCAGCCGGTTCAAGTCGATCGGGTTGCGAGTCCGTGCCAGGAAGCGCGCTGCTTCCGGACTGAGCTTGAAGCCATCCGGACCTTCGAAGCCGTTGGCGAGCGACCGGCGATAGACCCCCTCGTGTAGCGCCATGAGGGCATAGCGCTCGACCTGGAAGAGCTCGAAGAGTTGCCGCATCCGCTGCTCGCGGCTCGCTCGCTTGCTGTCCGCCGCGAGAGCGTCGAGACATTGTTCTACTTCCCGCCGCAACTTGCGAAGCTTTGGGTAGGAGAGCTGAGCGAAGTGCTCCTCGAGCCAGCGGCTGATTCGGGGGAGCAAGAAAATGGCGCAGATCACCGCTACCAGCTCGCCGCCCTCCTCGGTGATCAAACCTCCGAAGCCGAACACCTCCGTCTCGTATCCGGGCGGGCCGAGAAACCAATTGATCGCGAATGGGATCATCACGTAGAGCAGCAGGAAGCTGAAATCGCGCACTGTCGAAATATGCAGGAAATCATGACGGATGATGCGCCAGCCCAGAGTCAGCGTGAAAACCACGACCAGCGCGGTGATGGTCGCCGCCAGGCCAAAGCTCGGAAGCATGGCGGCAGAGCCGACACTCTCTGCTTCGGCGGCTAGAAAGTAGGCCGTAGCCTGGAGGGCGATCGCACCGGATACCAGGACGGGGGCGGAGCGGTGGACCGGTCCTTGTCGTTCGGCTGCGATGCGCCGGGCACCACCGCTCCGAGCACCAGGAGCGCGGCGACGCCGTGTAGGATCTCCTTGACTGGCAACCGCGCGACGCCGGAGGCCGCCGCGGCGAGCAGGAGGATGACGCCGACAACGGCGATCCCGAGGCCGAAGGAGTGCAGCCCGCGCTTCAACCGCCGTTCGGAATCACGTACTTCCTCTTCGTCCAGCGATTTGCAGATGGTGCGAAGGATCTGCTTATATCCTTCGGTGCCCTGCTTCATCCACCCCTTGAGCAGGTCTGGCGAAATATCGATATCTGCCGACTCGGGAACTGACAACTCCACGATGACGGCATTCCCGTTCGTTCGAGCTTCCATCGTCTCGCCTTCCGAGCCCTGTCCGTGCTGGTACTGTCGAGCCCGTTCTTCCTGCCTAGCTGCCGGTGACGTCGCATCCCGGACGACAAATGGATCGGCGGCCTCTCACACCGCGAAGTGGAGATCGAGGAGACCGGCGGCTGTCAGTGCAGCTCGATGTGTGCGACGAGGAGGGGGTGGCGGCGGTGGCGCGAGCTACGCGGTCTCGGTGAGCCGCAGGCCGAGGCGGCGCTTGAGCCAGCGGCGCAGGGGGCGGCTGGCCTCGCGGGCGGAGTCGACCAGCGGGGCGACGGCCGGCACGCGGCGGGCGACGGCGTCGGAGACGCCGCGCAGGCGGCGCACCCGCACCCGCGAGGCGCGCCGCGTCTCGAGCGCCTCGTGCAGCTCGGCGTAGAAGGCGTCGTCGCCGCGGAAGTAGATGTTCTTGAGCCAGCACAGGCCGGGCTCGTGGCACACCTTGTCGAGGACGCGGAAGCGCGCGGGGTCGTGCTCGCGGTCGGCACCGTCGAGCAGCACCTCGCGCATCTCGTGGCGCAGCGTCGCGTAGCGCTCGCCCTCCCACACCTCGGCGAAGCCGCCGTCGAGGACGTTGCCGAGTACCGGGCCGTCGGGCTGGATGAGCTGGCAGCAGGGGTAGACGTTGCCGTTGCCGGTGATCGCCGTCGAGTACCAGGCGAAGAAGCAGCCGCCGTCCTCGGCGCGGAACGACGGCGCGGTGGCGAAGGGCACCGGCTCGGCGGCGCCGCCGGCGCGCCGCGCCGCGTCGACCATCGGCCCGAGGCCGCGGAAGGAGAGGTTGACCTCGAGCTCGGCACCGCCGAGGTCGCGGCGGAACAGCTCGTCGAAGACCGGCCGCAAGCGCGCCGAGTCCTCCGGCCCCAGCAGCAACGCCGGGTCGACGCGCTGGTTGGCGATCTGGTGGACGGTCGACACCACGATGCGGTCGCAGGGCAGCGCCAGGGCGAGGTCGGCCATCTCCACCACCCGCTCGGCGTTGTCGCGGTCGAGCAGGAACTGCACGGTGACCACCGGCAGCTCGGCCTCGCCGCGGCGCCGCAGCAGCTCGCGCACGTTGTCGAGCACGCGGTCGAAGAGGGCCGGCTTGACCTGCATCATGCGGTGGTAGTCGTCGGCGTCCACCGCGTTGAGCGAGACGTTGACCTCGCGGGCGCCGTGGGCGATCAGCCGGTCGGCGATCCCGGGCGTCAGCGACACCCCATTGGTGGTCAGGTTGTCGATCGTCACGCCGCGCGCCGCGAGGTGGTCGAGGACGTCGCCGATCTGCTTGTGGTGCAGGGGGTCGCCGCCGCCGGAGAGGCGCACCGAGCGCAGGCCGCGCGCCGTCATCTCGTCGATCAGGTCGCGCGCCCGCTCGAGCGGGATCTGGATCTTCGAGCGCGTGTCCTGCTGGTTGCAGAAGTAGCAGGCGACGTTGCAGCGGTCGGTGAGGTCGAGCTCGGCGTGCACCGGCCCCGGCGTCGGCGCGCCGCCGGCGACGGCGCGGATCAGCTCGCGCTTGCGCGTCGCCTCGACCAGCGCCCAGCCGTGGCTCGTGCCGCGGCGCGGCGGCGGTGTCGTCCCGTCGCTCTTCATGCGCAAGAACTTACCAGAATTCCAGGGCCTGCACCCGCGGTCCGGTACGATTCACGCCGGACGACCTCGGAGGAGACGACCATGACCACCCTGCGCGGCAAGACCCTGTTCATCACCGGCGCCTCGCGCGGCATCGGCAAGGCGATCGCGCTGCGCGCGGCGCGCGACGGCGCCAACGTCGTGGTGGCGTCGAAGACCGCGGAGCCGCACCCGAAGCTGCCGGGGACGATCCACACGGCGGCGGCGGAGATCGAGGCGGCCGGCGGCCGCGCGCTGGCGCTGCAGGTCGACGTACGCGACGAGGAGCAGGTGGCGGCCGCCGTGGCCCGGACCGTCGACCGCTTCGGCGGCCTCGACGTGCTGGTCAACAACGCGAGCGCCATCTTCCTCGCCGGTACCGCCGACACGCCGATGAAGCGCTACGACCTGATGCAGGACGTCAACGTGCGCGCCACCTTCGCCTGCACCCGGGCGGCCATCCCGCACCTGGCGCGGGCGGCGAACCCGCACGTCCTGGTGCTCTCGCCGCCGCTCGACCTCGACCCGCGCTGGCTCGCCCCGCACCTCGCCTACACGCTGTCGAAGTACGGCATGAGCCTGTGCGTCGTCGGCCTCGCCGAGGAGCTGCGGGAGCAGGGCATCGCGGTCAACGCGCTGTGGCCTCGCACCGTCATCGACACCGCCGCGCTGCGCCTGCTGGGCGACCGCTTCTCGCCCTCGGCGACGCGCCGGCCGGAGATCGTGGCCGACGCCGCACACGCCGTCCTGGTGCGGCCGAGCCGCGCCTGCACCGGCAACTTCTTCCTCGACGAGGAGGTGCTGCGCGAGGAGGGCGTCGAAGACTTCGCCCCCTACGCCGTCGAGCCCGGCGCGGAGCTCGCGACGGACCTCTTCCTGCGCTGAGCGCCGGCAGCGGCGCGGACCGCGCGAGGCGTCTCAGGAAGGGCGCTGGGCGGCGGCGCGGTCGCGGCTGCGCTCGAGCGAGGCGTAGGCCTCGCGCGCCATGGCGACGGTGGCCCGCTCCAGCCGCGCCGCCTGCTGGAAGATGAGCAGCGCCGCCATCGCTTCGCGGTGGATGCTGTAGGAGGCGAACAGGCGCATCATCTCGTCGGCCAGGCGCCGCGTCTCGGCGGTGCGCCCCCGGCGCAGGTAGAAGGCGGCGAGGTCGAGCGAGACGAGGGCTGCGTCGACCGGCAGCTCGCGGTCGACGAAGCCCTGCCGCACGCGCAGCAGGGTCGCCTCGCCGGAGGCGTGGCCCTGTCCCAGCGCCACCAGGCCGCTGAGCCAGTCGACCCGCAGCAGGTCCATCGAGCGGCGGCGGCTGTCGGCGAGGGCGGCGATGCGCGGCAGCAGCGCCGCCGCCCGCTCGTACTCCTCCAGCCGCACGTATTGCGAGGCCAGGTTGTGCAGCGCGACGAGGGCGAGGCGCGGCTCCCGGCTCGCGTCGAGCAGATCGACGGCCTTGGCCACCATCTCCAGGGCGAGGCGGGGCTCGCCCTGGAGCTCGAGGACCAGCACCTTCGACAGCAGCGTCCGTCCCTGCTCGTGGCGGTCGCCGATCCAGCGGTAGACGGCCAGCGCCTGGTCGAGCAGGCGGCCGGCCTCGTCGAGGCGGCGTTGGGCGCGGCAGAGGGCGGACTTCAAGCGCAGCAGCTCGGCGCGCAGCCGCGGGTCGAGGCTGCCCTCGTCGAGCAGGCCCTCGGCGCCGCGGAAGTCCTCCTCGGCGCCGCGCTGGTCGCCGGCCACGCGGCGGGCGTTCGCCGCCGCCATGCGCACCCGCGCCCCGAGGTCGCACAACGCCGAGGCGCCGTACTGCTCGGCGTCGAGCCGCGCCGCCGCTTCGCCCGCCAGCCGCGCCAACTCCAGCGCCCGCCGCGGGTCCTCGTAGCACTCCTCGCGGGACTCCGCGAGCAGCCGGTCGACCACCGCCCAGGTGCGGAAGCGGGGCTCGGCGAGCGCCTTCGTGCGGCCGCCGGCGGGCAGCGCCAGCAGCTCGCCGGTGAGTCCGGCGGCGGCCTTCTGCTCGCCGGCCAGGCGGTCGCGGCGGGCGTCGAGGCGGCGGGCGACGGAGCGCAGGATGTCGCGGAATGCCTCGTCGCCGCCGTCGCCACGGCCGTCGTCGCCGTTGCGGCCGCCGGCCGGCTGCCGGGCGGCGGTGCGCGCGGCAGCCCAGCCGGCGCACACCACCTCCAGGGCGCGCAGCAGCCGCCCGCCGTGGGGCGGTCCGCCGCGCTCGGAGCCCACCGCCAGCAGCGCCTGCGAGACCAGCCGCGGCGCCTCCTCCGCCGGCACGCCGTGGCGGCTGAGCACCGCCTGCAGCTCGCCGCGCTTGCGGCGCAGCAGCTCGAGGGCGGCGCGCTCCGGGGCGTCGGCGCCGGCGGGATCAGGTGCCGCGAGGGTCATCGGGTGGTCTCGGTCCTCTCCGTGTGGCGTCAGCCTGGCGGCGGCGGCGCGGTCGGGTCGTCGGGCGGCGGCGGCTCGGGCTCCTCGTCCTCGCCGCCGCCGGTGCCGTCGGGGTCGAGACCGAGGCCGGTGTCGCCGGTGCCTCCGGTCTGGGAGGCGGCGGCGACGGCGCCCCAGCCGGCGGAGCCCCAGCCGGCGGTGAGCCAATCGAGGGCGGCGCGCCAGAGGCCGGCGGCGGGCGCCTCGTCGGTGGGCGGCACGGCGAGCGCCGCGGGAGCCATCAGGCCGGCGCACAGCAGCGCGGCGGCGGCGAGGAGGGGCAGGGTCGTCTTGCGGTGCATCACGTCTCCTTGGTGAACCGAGCGGGCCCCTCCCCCATGCGACGGCCGGCGACCGGCCCCGATACTCATAGCAATTTGAAGTATCAACGAAACAAGGATTCTCGTCAAGGGGTGCGAGATCTCTGAAGCACCGGTGCGCCCGGGCGGTGCGGTATCATCCGGCCTCCCGTGGACTCCGCCGCACCGCTTCCAGGAGACCGTCCGATGGCCGCCGATCCGACGTCCGCCCCGCACCGTCCGCTGCTCGCCGCCGCCCTCGCCGGCGCCCTGGTCCTGCTCGCAGCCGCGGCGCCGCCGGCGGCCGCCCAGGAGGCGGCGGGGGAGGGGCGGACGGCGGACGCCGAGCTGCTCGCCCGCGCCCGCGCCGTGCTCGACCGCGTGCCGCTGATCGACGGCCACAACGACTTCCCCTGGCAGGTGCGCGAGCGCGCTTCCGGCAAGCTCTCCGGCCTCGAGCTGAGCGACGACCTGTCGGTGCTCGACAAGCCCACCCACACCGACCTCGCGCGGTTGCGGGAGGGCGGCGTCGGCGGCCAGTTCTGGTCGGTCTACGTGCCGGTGTCGATGGAGGGGCCGCTGGCGGTGAAGGCGACGGTGGAGCAGATCGACGTCGTCCACCGCATGGCGCGGCGCTACCCGGACGCCCTCGAGCTGGCGCTCACCGCCGACGACGTGGTGCGCATCCACGGCGAGGGCAGGGTGGCGTCGCTGATCGGCGTCGAGGGCGGCCACTCGATCGACAACTCGCTCGCCGTGCTGCGCTCGCTCTACGACCTCGGCGCCCGCTACATGACGCTGACCCACTGGCGCGGCCACGACTGGGCCGACGCCGCCACCGCCGAGGCGCGCCACGACGGGCTGTCGGAGTTCGGGCTCGAGGTGGTGCGCGAGATGAACCGCCGCGGCATGCTGGTCGACCTGTCGCACGTCTCCGCCGCCACCATGCACGACGCCCTCGACGTCGCCGAGGCGCCGGTGATCTTCTCCCACTCGTCGGCCTTCGGCGCCGCCGCCCACCCGCGCAACGTGCCCGACGACGTGCTGGCGCGGCTGGCGGAGAACGGCGGCGTGGTGATGGTGACCTACGTCCCCGGCTTCGTGTCGCGGGCGGCGATGGAGTACTGGGCGGAGAGCGAGGCGGCGGAGGCGCGCTTCGAGGTGCTGCACACCGGCGACCCGGCGGCGGCGGAGGCGGCGCTGGCGGCGTGGAAGGTGGAGAACCCGGCGCCGGTGGTGACGCTGGCGCAGGTCGCCGACCACGTCGACTACCTGCGGGAGAAAGTGGGCATCGACCACGTCGGCCTCGGCTCGGACTTCGACGGCATCTCCTCGGTGCCGCGCGGCCTCGAGGACGTCGCCACCTACCCGGCGCTGCTCGCCGAGCTGCTCGCCCGCGGCTACGGCGACGAGGACGTCGCCAAGATCGCCGGCCTCAACGCGCTGCGCGCGATGCGCGGCGCCGAGGCGGCGGCGGCGCGCCTGTCCGCCGGCCGCGGACCGTCGGAGGCGATCCTCGCCGACTACCCGCCGCCGCCGCCGGTGCCGGAGTCCTGGACCGAGGACGACTGAGCCCGCCCGGTTCCCCGGCGGCGGCAGGGTCCTTGCTTCGGATCGGCAGCGATGGAGGTCTCCCTCTGGATCCTCGCCCTGCTGCTCGGTGCCATCCTCGTCCTGGCGGTGCTGCTGTGGTCGGCGCGGACGCAGCGGCAGAGCAAGGTCGACATCCTCAACCTGGAGTCGGTCGAGGACATGGTCCCCACCGTCGCCGGCCTTACCGGGAGCTGGTTCGTCGACGGCAACAAGGTCGAGCTGCTGTTCAACGGCGACGGCTTCTTCCCGGTCTTCCTGGCCGAGGTCGAGGCCGCCGAGCGCTCCGTCCACGTCGAGACCTTCGCCTGGTGGAAGGGCGACATCTGCGACCAGGTGGTGGCGGCGCTGGCGGCGAAGGCGCGGCAGGGCGTCGAGGTGCGCGTGCTGGTCGACTACTTCGGCTCGCTGACCGCCGACCAGGAGGAGTTCGAGCGCATGCGCGAGGCCGGTTGCACGGTGGTCCGCTACCACGCGCCCGAGCTGCGCGCCCTCGGCCGCCTCAACCAGCGCACCCACCGCAAGCTGGCGGTGATGGACGCCCGTGTCGGCTTCATCATGGGCCACGGCTTCGCCAGCGAGTGGGAGGGCGACGGCCGTAGCGAGGACTGCTGGAGCGACACCGGTGCCCGCGTCGAGGGGCCGGTGGTGGGCCGCATCCAGGCCGCCTTCGCGCGCAACTGGGTGGAGGAGACCGCCGAGGTGCTGGCCGGCGACGAGTACTTCCCGGAGCTGCCCGAGGCCGGGGGCGTGCGCTGCCAGGTGGTGGCCAGCAAGCCGGCCGGCGGCGTCTCGCCGGCGTCGCTGCTGCACAAGCTGATGATCGCCACCGCCAACCACGAGCTGCTGATTCAGAACCCGTACTTCTGCCCCGACTCCGACCTCGTCGACCTGCTGATCGCCGCCGTCGAGCGCGGCGTCTCGGTGCGCATCATGGTGCCGGGGCCGGTGACCGACAGCCCGACGGTGATGCACGCCGGCCACGTCTGGTACCCGCGCCTGCTGGCGGCCGGCGTCGAGCTGTGGGAGTACCAGCCATCGCTGCCGCACCAGAAGGTGCTGGTGGTCGACGGCACCTGGTGCGCGCTCGGCTCGATGAACTTCGACGAGCGCTCGCTCGACATCAACGCCGAGATCGCCCTCGGCGTCCTCGACGACGGGGTGTGCGAGGAGCTGCGCCAGGCCTTCGCCCGCGACCTGACGGTCTCGAAGCAGCTCTCGCCCGAGGCGTGGCGCTCCCGCGGCCTGTGGCACCGCATCGTCGACCGCGCCGCCTACCTGATCCACGAGCAGCTATAGACCGATCTTGGTAGTATTGATGGGTGCCTAGCCTCCCTACTACCAACCTACTCCCGCCAGATGACCCCTCGGAATTCGAGGATCTCTGCTGCGATCTCTGGAGGTGCATATGGAAGGATCCGAATGTCCTCAGGAATGGCCGGTCCGGACAGCGTCAGAACGGGGTGGATATCTCTGGCAAATACAAAGGGCGACTACAGGGAATACAGTGCCGCTCGAAATCTACGGCTCTCGGTAGCAGGCTGACTGAAGACGAAGTGCTTGAGGTTGTACGTGAAGCCGAGGCGTTCCGCCCGTCACTTGCTGCATTGATCATCGCGACAACTGCCCCTCGGGATGCACGACTACAGGAGCGTGTACGTTGCCTCTCAACTGAGCGTGATAAGCTAAGCAAGTTCACCGTGGAAGTGTGGAGCTGGGAAGATATTTCAAATGCGCTCGCGGGAGAAAAGACCTTAATTGAAAAGTACTATCCGTGGCTGCAAGTCGCTGATTCGACACGAGCTTGTACGCGCCAAGAGGTCGATCAGTACGTTCGCCGTCTTACAGCCGAGTTGGCTCCAATCGACCCCTGGATTGAGACTTCACTGACCATCAACGGAACGGCTCGATCGATGAATTCGCTCATTTCTCATCTACCGCCCGCCTCATTCTCGGTGGTGTACGGTGCCTCAGGAAGTGGAAAAAGCCACTTCGTAAATCACTTGGCACGACTTTTCATTGAGGCGGACGGCGTGCCCCTGATTGCTCGTGCAAAACATTACGATGGTGACCTTTTCCAATGGCTAAACCGTGAGGCGTACCTACTATCGCCAAGCATAGAACGGACTCTCAAGGCTTGCGCGAGCTGGGAGAGACTAGTGGTTCTCATGGTGGATGGCGTGAACGAAGTTGATGACGATCTGAGAGAGCGGCTTCTTAACGACCTGATAGGGTTGCACCTTCGTAGCCGTCTCGCTGTCATGATCACGAGTCGACATCTCTACCAGAAATTGCGTCTGCTCCGGCCAGTCGAAGTGGAGGTATCCCTACCGACAGATGACCAATGCCGCAGTCTGGCGTCCGCTTACGGTGTATCGGACGCAGTATTGAAGGAATGGTGGATTATCCTCAAGTGCCCGCTGGACTTCAAGCTCGCAGCAGAGGTCGAGTCGACAGCACGAAGTTCAGAGACGGAATACTCTTTCCTTCACGCTTACATTGAGCGAAAGGTGTGCGGAAACCCGAATGCTACGCCTGCTCTTATGCGATTGGCTTGGAGAATGAGCGAGCAACTCTCGTGGTCGCTTCCAACGCCGGAGGTGACTCGTATCATAAGAGAGCAGAGCCATGATGAGGAGTTGCTCCCATTCCTCTGCCGCCGGTCGATACTCACCCAGTACCGGGGCAGGGTTTCTTTTTGGCACGAGAAGTTTCAGCACTATTTTCTTGCAGAGAATTTGCTTAGTGGAAGTGATTTGAGCTGGCTGGCTACGGAACTAGGACGGCCCCGTCACAGGGATGTTGTCGGGCTGGTAATTGGTGCGCTTGAGGACACGAGATATCTTCGCGAGTGCTTGAGAGCAGCTTCTTCGGAGCACCTTTTCCTGGTAGCTCTCAAGGGGGAACTTGGAATACGGGCGCGAGGAGTGGCTGAGGTCGAGGTTCGCCGGGTCTTTGCAGAGGCGGAAACTGAACTCAGTCGAATCCAAGTTGCGTGGGACGAAGGTGAGCGGAGCAACCTTTACGGGTTTTCTGTCAAGGGTGTAGAGGAGAGATCGACCTTCGACTTGCAGCTTCTTCTCACGCTTGGCAGACTTATGAAGGAGGGGCCCTATTTGGCGGATGGCCTCCGGCTTTTAGAAGATAGCGAAACGAAATGCGTGTCGGCGTTAGGCGGCAGCGTAGGTGTCTCGTCTCGTGCCTATGCGGCCGTGTTACCTTATCTCGTGGTTGGAATGGCTTCGGACCGGTTAGCCGTTTGCTTCTTGTTTGCCAATAGCGTTTCAGGATTAGGAACTTGGCAAGGCATTGGCCGGAAAGACCTTCTGGAGCGACTAGGCCGACTGGACAAACAATCGCCTGCTCTGCTTTATCTCTTGTGCAATTTCTGTCGTTCAGAAATTTGGGCTAACAGGGAGAGGATCATAGAAAGCATCGAAGGACTGCTACTTCGATGTAAGGAGTGGGACATATACCATCTTACTCTTGAGGCTGCGGTATTGGCCAGAGAGGTGGGAATGCAAGAGGTCGGGGCGTCTGTGCGAATTCGCATCGCGGAAACTTTGAGGTCCATGCTTAGCAATGATGTCATTCTGAATAGCATGCTCTTGGAGGCGCTGACCTTCTACGAGTCGGTTGACGTAGGGGTTACTCAGGCGAGCGCGGACCGGGAAGTAGTTGAATCTCTTGAGGGCCGTCGGACAGCGGCTAAGTGTGGTGCAGCGAGTGCGTGCTACTTCAAGCAGTTTGAGGATATATATCAAGATTTGTATGCTGAGGCAGTCGGGAGGCTCGGGCCGGATGAGGTTGTCGAGTTTCACGTTCGCGTAGCCTTAGGTGTAAGCAGATACAGAATGTTGCTTTCTTCCGTTTTGGAAAGCTTGATAGACTCAGGCTATGAAGGTGCCACGGCGGCATTTGAGAAGTGGTCTCAGCCGCCGATGATGGATGGGATTATCGATGGAGATGTTGGGGGAGTTTTCCTTTTGGCGCATCTTGGGCTTGCACGCCTTCGACAGGCAATGCCCCAGGCGACTGAAGGGCAGGATCTGACAACCGCTGCTTGGCGTGAATGGGGAAAGGTGCTTTATTGGTGCAATCGGACCGACTTAGAGAAGGCTGAGCGAAATTCGCGCTGCTCCAGTTCTTGGAAGGAACTAAGGTCAAGACTTTTGAAGCAATCAATTGATCCTCTTCATTGGATTAGTCGGTATCTCCGGAGCTCGTGGCCGGGAAGAATGGACTTGTTAAGGCGAATCGGATTCGTTGCTCCGGAGGAGCTGTTCCCTGATGAGATGCGAC
This sequence comes from uncultured Thermoanaerobaculia bacterium, assembly GCA_964557755.1. Classification (GTDB taxonomy): domain Bacteria; phylum Acidobacteriota; class Thermoanaerobaculia; order Multivoradales; family JBCCEF01; genus CAZLBJ01. The sequence continues at coordinate 3,239 of CAZLBJ010000397.1, read as the reverse complement.
ATCTGCTTGAGGAGAGCCTAGGTGTTGTCGATGGCTGGGTGGGCGTGTTCCCGACTCTTGGTTCTGAAAGGCTGCTGTCCGTGATTTCATACCTGGGCCAAGTCGGTCATCACTCTAGCGCAGTGTTGCTGGAGACGCTGGCGGACTCACCCGACGTAGGGCAGGACGTGATATTGGCAATCCGGGCTATCAGGGCGGTGGTGGAAGAGCGCTGATGCTGATCTGAGAGGCGGAGCAGGCAGAAGCACTGGGGTGCTAATATCTTCTGAGGGTGCGCGGTTCCACAGCTAAGGAGGGGCGTGTGACCGTAGTTGGACAGGTCGGGAGGGGTTCGTGCGTGGTCAGGCTAGTGCTTGGGGCCTGGACGGCCGCAGCACTTGTAGGCGCGCCGGTTGGCGCGCAGGAGGCGGCGGCGGAGGCGTCGCAGGACGCCTCCGAAAGCCCGCGCTTCGCGTGGAGCGTCGAGGCCAAGGCGCACTGGCGCGACTCGGAGGAGCGGCGCATCCCGGTCAACTTCCCGTTCACGCCGGACATGCTGCCGCCGGGCGCCGAGCGCGCCTTCATGGCCACCGTCGACCCCGGCGAGCACCTCGAGCTGTCGACCGCCACCCTCTACCTCGACGCCGAGTGGAGCCCCGCCCTGGCGGCGCACGTCAAGCTGGACTTCATCGACCTCTACGACCGCAACCCGACCTCCAGCGACCGCGAGTTCGACGTCGACGAAGCGTGGGTGCGCTTCGGCCGCGAGAGCGAGCCCGCGCTGGTACCGGAGCGGCCTGCCGTCTATCTCAAGGTCGGCAAGATGCCGAAGTTCGAGCGCCAGGACGACCGCCACCTCGAGAGCTACGGCCTGGTGTCGACCGCCTTCAACCGCTTCGAGGACACCGGCGTCGAGCTCGGCGCCGACCTCGGCCGCCACCTCTACCTCCGGGGTACGCTGAGCCAGGGCAACCCGCTGTTCCTGCGCGACCCGAACGCGCTCGCCGGCGACAACGGCACCCCGGAGCTCGCCGGCGCCAACCCGGAGCCGGAGCTCGGCAGCGGCATCACCATCCCCTACGACGCCGAGGTCGAGGACCTCGACGCCGACGGCGAGCTGGAGGTGGGCGCCGGGCTCGGCGTGCGCTGGTCCGACGCCTCCGGCTCGAACGGCGTCGACGTCCTCGCCTGGGGCTACCAGCGCGACCTCGCCGACACGGTGGAGCTGAACGGCACCTTCTACGGCGGCGACCTCGACCTGCTGCTGGGCCCGGACGACGCCTTCCCGTTCGCCGTCGAGGGGCGCGAGAAGCGCGAAACCGGCGCCAACCTGTGGCTCTACTGGGGCGGCTTCTCGCTGTTCTCGCAGTTTGTCGACCAGGAGCTCGCGGGGCTCGAGCGCACCGGCTTCGAGGCCGAGGCGGCGTGGCGCTTCGACCTGCCGCTGGTGGCCGGCGCCGGCGGCCGGCAGCTCTTCCCGTCGATCCAGCCGGCGGTGCGCTGGTCGCGCCTCGACCCCGACTTCGCGGCGCCGCGGGTAACGCCGTCGCCGAGCTTCGCCTGGGAGTGGGAGAAGCTCGACGTCGGCGTGCGGCTGACGATCGTCCGCGGCATCGACCTCACCGCCGAGTACGCGGTCAACGAGTTCACCCTCGCTTCCGGCGCCCAGCTGAGCAACGACGAGCTGCTGGTCACCCTGCGCTGGCGGAGCTGAGGGCCCGTGACGACCCCGCCCGCCGCCCGCCGCGCCAGCGTCACCGCCGGCCTCGCCGCCGCCGTCGCCGCCGTGGCGCTGCTGGCGCCGGCGGCCGCGGCGGCGGAGCTGCGCGGCACGGTGGTGGTGGCCGACGACAAGGGCCGGCCGCTGCGCGGCGCCGCCGCCGAGGCGGTGGTGTGGTTCGTGCCCGACCGGGCGGTGCGGCCGGCGCCGGCGGTCGAGCGCGAGATGCCCACCCGCCGCAAGCAGTTCGAGCCCCGCGTCCTGGTGGTGCCGGTGGGCAGCACGGTGCGCTTCCCCAACCGCGACCCGATCCTGCACAACGTCTTCTCCGTCTCCGGCGGCAACGCCTTCGACCTCGGCCTGGTGCCGGAGGGCGAGGGCGGCAGCCACCGCTTCGCCGCGGCCGGCGTGGTGCGCGTGTTCTGCAACGTCCACCACTCGATGGTCGGCTACGTGGTGGTGCTCGACACGCCCTTCCACGCCGCGCCGGCGGCCGACGGCGGCTTCCGGCTGCGCGGCCTGCCCGCCGGGCCGGGGACGCTCTACGCCTGGCACGAGCGCGGCGAGGTGGCGACGCTGCGCGCCGACCCCGCGCAGGCCGCCGCGCCGGCGCTGCGCATCGTCGCCAGCCGGCCGCTGGTGCCGCCCCACCTCAACAAGCTCGGGCGCCCCTACGCCCGCTCCCGCCGTGACCGCTACTGAGCGCGCCGGCAGCGGAGCGGGCCAGGTGCCGGCGCCGGCCGCCGCGCCGCCGGTTCCCGCCGCCGCGCCGCCGGGCCGCCGCCGCCGCGGCCTGTCGCTCGGCACCCGCATCTTCCTCATCACCTCGCTGCTGATCGCGCTGGCGGTGGGGGCGGCGGTCGTCTTCACGACGCTCATCTCGGAGCGCATCGCACGCCAGGCGGCGGCCGACGAGCTGACCGCCAGCGCCCAGCTCCAGGACGCCTTCCGCGAGCAGCGCTACGACCAGCTCCAGCTCATCTCGTACCTCTTCGTCGCCGATCCGTACCTGGCGGCCTACGTGGCCGAGGCGTCGGAGGCGGCGGACAGCGCCTCGGTGCTCGACCTGCTGGCGGCGCGGCGCGGCGACCTGGGCTACGACTTCGCCATCGTGCTCGAGCCCGACGGCACCGTGCTGGCGCGCACCGACCGCCCGGCGGGGGCCGGCGAGGACCTGTCGCGGCGGCCGCTGGTGGCGGCGGCGCTCGCCGACTACCAGGGCTACGGCGTGTGGCGCGAGGCGGGCGAGCTGTACCACGCGGTGGCGGTGCCGATCACCCGCGGCGCGCAGCTCCAGGGCTTCCTGGTCACCGGCTTCTCGCTCTCCGACGCCACGGCGCTCGAGGTGCAGCGGATGAGCGGCACGGAGGTCGTCTACCTGGCCGCCGCGGACGGCGGCCCGCCGCAGGCGGTGGCCGGCACGCTGGCGCCGGACCTCGAGGAGCGGCTGCTGGCGGCGCTGGCGGCGGCCGGCGGACCTCTGGCCGGCGCCGGGCCGGCCGCGGGCGAGGCCGCCGGCGCGGCGCAGGACGGCGGCGAG
>CAZLBJ010000396.1:0-6347 GCA_964557755.1 uncultured Thermoanaerobaculia bacterium | reverse complement strand
CGGCCGCCCGTTCGCCGCCGCCGCCGGCCGCGGCCGGGTGATGGGCACGCAGTTCCATCCCGAGAAGAGCGGCGCCCTCGGGCTCGCCGTGCTCGCTAGCTACCTGCGCCTGGCGGGCGCGTTGCCGGCCGCCATGCCGGCCGCCGCGGTCGCCGTGCCGGAGGAGGCCTGATGGAGCTGTTGCCCGCGCTCGACCTGCGCCGCGGCCGCGTCGTGCGCCTCGTCCGCGGCGACGACGCGCGGGCCACCGTCTACGGTGACGACCCGGAGGCGATCCTGCGCGCCTTCGCAGAGGCCGGCGCCGCCATGGCCCACGTCGTCGACCTCGACGCCGCCCTCGGCGAGCCGCCGCAAATCGATCTCGTGCGCCGGCTCGCCGCGCTGCCCGAAGGCGAGAGGCCGGCGCTGCAGGTGGGCGGTGGCCTGCGCGGCCGCGACGCCATCCTCGCGGTGCTCGACGCCGGCGCCGCCCGCGCCGTGGTCGGCTCGCTGGCGGCACGCGATCCGCAGGCCTTCGCGGCGCTGGCCGAGGAGCTGCCTGGGCGGCTGGTGCCGGCGCTCGACGCGCGCCGCGGCGAGGTGCGCACCGCCGGCTGGCGGGAGGGCAGCGGCGTGCGCCCGGACGCCCTCGCCGCCCGCCTCGCCGAGCTGCCGTGCCCGGCGGTGCTGGTCACCGACGTCGAGCGCGACGGCACCCTCGACGGCCCCAACCTCGTGCTCGCCCGCCGCGTCGGCGAGGTCTCCGGCATCCCGGCGCTGGTCTCCGGCGGCGTGCGCTCGCTCGACGACCTCGCCGCCGCCCGCAGGACGCCCGGCGTCGGCGGCGCGGTGGTGGGGCGGGCGCTCTACGAGGGCTGCTTCGACCTCGCCGCCGCCCTCGCCGTCAGCCGCGGCCGCGGCCGCGGGGAGGAAGCGCCGTGAGCGCCACGGCCAGCCACCTGGCGCGACGCGTCGTGCCGTGCCTCGACGTCGCCGCCGGGCGCGTGGTCAAGGGCGTGCGTTTCCAGGACCTCGCCGACCACGGCGACCCCGCCGAGGCGGCCGAGCGCTACGCTCGCCAGGGGGCCGACGAGATCGTCTTCCTCGACGTCACCGCCGCGCCCGAGCGCCGCGGCACCGACCTCGCCTGGGTGGAGCGCTGCGCCGAGCGGGTGTTCGTACCGCTCACCGTGGGCGGCGGCGTGCGCAGCGTCGACGACGGCCGCGCGCTGCTCGCCGCCGGCGCCGACAAGGTGGGCGTCAACACCGCCGCCGTGGCCCGCCCGGAGCTGCTCGACGAGCTGGCGCGCCGCTTCGGCTCGCAGTGCGTGGTGCTGTCGGTCGACGTGCGCCGCCGGCCGCCGGACGACGGCCATGGACCGAGGTGGGAGGTGGTCACCGCCGGCGGCCGCAACCCGACCGGCCGCGACGCCCTGGAGTGGATCGCCGAGGGCGTGGCGCGCGGCGCCGGCGAGGTGCTGCTCACCAGCATCGACAGCGACGGCACGCGCAGCGGCTACGACCTCGACCTGCTGCGCGCGGTGACGGCGAGCGTTCCGGTGCCGGTGATCGCCTCCGGCGGCGCCGGCCGCCCCGAGCACCTGGTGGCGGCCGCCGAGGCCGGTGCCGCGGCGGTGCTCGCCGCCTCGATCTTCCACCAGGGCCGCCACACCGTGGACGAGGTCAAGGACGCCCTCGCCGCCGCCGGCTTCGCGGTGCGCCGCGAGCCTCGGCTCGAGGAGCTGGAGGTGAGGCCGTGACGGCGGTGCGCTCGACGGTCGACCCGGCGGCGCTGCGGTACGGCTCGGAGGATGGACTGGTGCCGGTGGTGGTGCAGGAGGTGGCGAGCGGCGCCGTTCTGATGGTTGCGTGGGCCGACCGCGAGGCGGTGGAGCGGACGCTGGCGAGCGGGGAAGCCTGGTTCTGGAGCCGGTCGCGGACGGCGCTCTGGCGGAAGGGGGAGACGTCGGGGAACACGCTGGCGGTGGTGGAGGTGCGGGGGGACTGCGACGGCGACACGCTGCTCTACCGGGTGGATGCTGCAGGGCCGGCGTGCCACCGGGGGACGCGGACTTGCTTCGACGAGACGGAGAACGTCAACAGATCGGCTAAGGGGGAAGCGGCAGGAGCGGAGGCTGCGCTTGATGCGGTGGCCGAGGCGGTCGAGGGGGGCAGAGCCGAAACGACGGAGCAGCCGGGACCGGTCTGGGCGCGGGCCGTGGCGGAGGCGGCGACAGGCGGGGAGCCGGCCGATGCGGCGCCGTCATCCGCCGATGCCGCGGCGGCGCCGGTGTCGCCCGCCGCCGCCTGGGGCCCGCGCCTCGAACTGGGGTGGCTGTGGGACGTGTTGGAGGCGCGCCGCGGCGCCGAGGACCCCGAGAGCTACACCGCCCGCCTGCTCGCCGCCGGCGTCGACCGCGCCGGCCGCAAGCTCGGCGAGGAGGCCACCGAGACGGTGATCGCGGCGCTGCGGGCCGCCGAGGGCGGAGCCGAGGCGCGCCGCGCCCTCGCCGGCGAGGCGGCCGACCTGCTCTACCACCTGCTAGTCCTGCTGATGGCCGGCGGCGCCACGCCGGAGGAGGTCGCCGCCGAGCTGCGCCGCCGCCACCGCGCCCCGCGCAGCCCGAGCGCCGCCAAGCCGGAAGGTCCCCCTCTAGCTGAATCCGTTGACGTTCCGGACGGACGTTGGAAGGACGACGCGTCGTGAGCGCCGGCTCGGGCACCGCCACCGCTGCCCCCCGCCGCGCCGTCTCGCACGTCCGCGAGTTCCTCGCCGACTCGCTGACGCCGCTCGCCGTCTATCGCCGGCTGGCGCCGCGGTCGCCGGTGCGCTTCCTGTTCGAGAGCGTCACCGGCGGCGACCAGGTGTCGCGCTTCAGCTTCCTCGGAGCGGCGCCGCGCCGCCTCTACCGCCTCTACCCGGACCATCTCGAGGAGGAGGTGCCGGGCGCCGCCGACGGCACCGCCGAGCGCCGCCGCCTGCCGGGGCCGCCGCTCGAGGCGCTGCGCCGCGTAGTCGGCGCGGTAGCCGCGGAGCCGGGGCCGGTGCCGTTCACCGGCGGCTTCGTGGGCTGGTTCGGCTACGACCTGGTACGCATGGTCGAGCGCCTGCCCGCCCGGCCGCCCGACCCGCACGGGCTGCCGGTGGCCGTGCTCGCCCGCTTCGACACCGTGGTGGTGTTCGACCACGCTCAGCAGCGCGTGCTGGCGATCGCCAACGAGATCGACGGCGAGGTGTCGATGGCCGACGCCGAGGCCGACCTGGCGGAGATCTCGCGCCGGCTCACCGCGCCCGGCGGCGACCCCGGCGCGGTGGCCGTGCCGGCGCGCCGGCCGCCGCTGCCCGAGGACCTCTCGCCCAGCCTCTCCGGCGCCGAGTTCCGCGCCGCCGTGGCGCGCGCCAAGCGCTACATCGCCGCCGGCGACGTCTTCCAGGTGGTTCTGGCGCGGCGCTTCCGGCTGCCGCGCCGGGTGCCGCCGCTCGGCCTCTACCGCGCCGTGCGCCGCGTCAACCCGTCGCCCTACATGGTGCTGCTGGAGGCGCCGGAGGCGGCGCTGGTCGGCGCCTCGCCGGAGATGCTGGTGAAGAAGACCGGCCGCCGCGTCGCCACGCGGCCGATCGCCGGCACCCGCCCGCGCGGCGCCGACGCCGCCGGCGACCGCCGCCTCGCCGACGACCTGCTGGCCGACCCCAAGGAGCGCGCCGAGCACGTCATGCTGGTCGACCTCGGGCGCAACGACCTCGGCCGCGTGGCGGTGCCGGGCAGCGTGGACGTCGCCGACTTCATGCAGATCGAGCACTACAGCCACGTCATGCACCTGGTGTCGTCCGTCGAGGCCGACCTGGCGCCGGGGCGCGACGCCCTCGACGCGCTGCTCGCCACCTTCCCGGCCGGCACCGTCTCCGGAGCGCCGAAGATCCGCGCCATGGAGATCATCGACGAGCTCGAGCCGGAGGCGCGCGGGCCGTACGCCGGCGCCGTGGGGTACCTGTCGTTCTCCGGCGACCTCGACACCTGCATCACCATCCGCACCCTGCTGGTGCGCGACGGCGAGACCTCGGTCACCGCCGGCGCCGGCATCGTGGCCGACTCGGACCCGGAGCGCGAGGAGCGGGAGACGGAGCAGAAGGCGGCGGCGCTGCTGGCGGCTGCGGAGCTGGCCGAGCGGCTGGAGGCCGGCGCGCCGGAGCAGGAGGACGTCCCTTGAAGCTGCTGATGATCGACAACTACGACTCGTTCACCTACAACCTGGTGCAGCTTCTGACGGTGGCCGGTGCCGAGGTCGAGGTGGTGCGCAACGACGTGCTCTCGGTGGACGAGCTGCTGGCGCGGCGGCCGGCGGGCATCGTCATCTCGCCGGGGCCGGGGCGGCCGGAGGACGCCGGCGTCTGCCTCGAGCTGGTGGGCCGGCGGCCGGACGTGCCGCTGCTCGGCGTCTGCCTCGGCCACCAGGTGCTCGGCGCCTCGTTCGGCGGCACCGTGCGCCGCGCCGAGCGGCTGATGCACGGCAAGACCTCGCAGGTGCGCCACGACGGCTCCGACCTCTTCGCCGGCCTGCCCGACCCGTTCGAGGCCACCCGCTACCACAGCCTCGACGTCGATCCCTCGACGCTGCCCGACGAGCTGGCGCGCACCGCGTGGAGCGACGACGGGTGCCTGATGGCGCTCGCCCACAGGACGCTGCCGTACCGCAGCGTGCAGTTCCACCCCGAGTCGGTGCTCACCCACGCCGGCCCCGCCCTGCTCGCCAACTTCCTGCGCCTGTGCGCGGAGCGTGGCGCGTGATCTCCGCGCACGACGCCCTCGTCCGCCTGCTCGACGGCGGCGACCTCGGCCGCGGCGAGATGGAGCACGTCTTCGGCCTGCTGATGGACGGCGGGGTGAGCGACGCGATGAAGTCGGCGCTGCTGGTGGCGCTGCGGGTCAAGGGCGAGACGGCGGACGAGATCGCCGGCGCCGCCGCCGCCATGCGCGCCCGGGTGGCGCCAATGACCCACTCGCGGAACGGCGTCGTCGACACCTGCGGCACCGGCGGCGACGGCCGCCACACGTTCAACATCTCGACCGCCGCCGCGGTGGTGGCCGCCGCCGGCGGCGTGCCGGTGGCCAAGCACGGCAACCGCTCGGTGTCCTCGCGCTCCGGCAGCGCCGACGTGCTGGCGGCGCTCGGCGTCGACGTCGAGATGGGGCCGGAGGGCGCCGGCCGGGCGCTCGACGCCATCGGCATCTCCTTCCTCTTCGCGCCGCTCTTCCACCCGGCGATGAAGGAGGTGATGGGAGTGCGCCGCGAGCTCGCCGTGCGCACGGTGTTCAACGTCCTCGGCCCGCTGACCAACCCCGCCGGCGCGCGGCGGCAGCTGATGGGGGTCTACGACGCGGCGCTGGTGCCGGTGCTGGCGCACGTGCTGGCGCGGCTGGGCAGCGTCCACGCGCTGGTGGTGCACGGCGAGGACGGCCTCGACGAGATCACCACCACCGGCACGACGGTGGTCGGCGAGGTGCGCGACGGCGCGGTGGACGTCTACGAGATCGCGCCGGAGGACGCCGGCCTGCCGCGCGCCGCGCTCGCCGACCTGCGCGGCGGCGAGCCGGCGGAGAACGCCGCCCTGATGCGCCGCGTCCTCGCCGGCGAGCCCGGGTCGCTGGCCGACGTCACGGCGCTCAACGCCGGTGCCGCGCTGTACGTGGGAGGTGTGGCCGGCTCGATCGCCGAGGGCACGGCGCGGGCGCGCGAGCTGCTGGCCGACGGCACGGCGGCGGCGAAGCTCGACGCGCTGCGGGAGTTCCGGGCGTGAGCCTGCGCACGGCGGCACCGCGGCGAGCACGGCCGGCCCCGCGGCGGCAAGCGTCGGCGTGCGGCCCGGAGTCGGGGTTCGAAAGGCGGCGCACGGTGGTGGGCGCTGTGGCGCGGCCGGGGAGGTGTCGGTGAACGCCAGCGTGCCCGACGTTCTGGCGCGCATCGTGGCGGCGCGCCGCGCGCGCCTGGCGGCCGAGCCGGCGGCGGCCTCCGCGATCGCCGTGCCGGAGCGTGCCGCGCCGCTAAGCGCCGCCAGCAACGCCTTCCTCGCTGCCCTCGCCGGCGCCCGCGCCGCCGGCGACGGCTGCGCGGCGGTGATCGCCGAAGTGAAGATGGGCTCGCCGCGGCTCGGCTCGCTCGCCGGGCGCGTCGACCCGGAGGCGCAGGCGCGCCTCTACGCGGCGGGCGGCGCGGCGGCGCTGTCGGTGGTCGTCGAGGGCGACCACTTCGGCGGCTCGTACGAGTTGCTGGCGCGCTGCCGTGGCGCCTCGGGGCTGCCGGCCGTCGCCAAGGACTTCGTGATCGACGAGCGGCAGCTCGACCGCGCCGCGGAGGCCGGCGCCGACGCG
>CAZLBJ010000395.1:0-11542 GCA_964557755.1 uncultured Thermoanaerobaculia bacterium | reverse complement strand
GCTTCATGCGCACCGAGATGGACCACCTGGTCCTCGACCGCTTCCTCCTCGCCAAGACCGGCCAGCCGGCGGCGGCGCGCGAGACGCGCGAGGCGTGGCGCGACGAGTACCCGCTGGATTGAGCGCTCCGGGCGCGCACCTCCGAACGATAGGATCTCCCCATGCGAAAGCTCGGCTATCTCGGCTCGCTGCTGCGCGAGGTCTTCCAGTTCGCCCGCGAGCACAAGGCCTACTGGCTGGTCCCGTTCCTGTTCATCCTCGGCCTGGTGGTGCTGCTGGTGGTCACCAGCCAGGCGAGCGCGCCGTTCATCTACACGCTCTTCTAGCCCGGCCCGCGCGCGCCGCCGCCCGTGTCGCGGCATGGCCGCGCGACCCGGTGCGCTTGCCACGGCGGGCGGCGCGTAGGACAATAGACGGTCCATGGCCCGCGTCCGCCCCATCCACGCCTTCCTCGCCGTCGCGCTGTTCACCGCCCTGGTGGTGGTCGCCGACTACGCATGGCAGGGCGGCTTCGGCCACGCCGGCTACACCAGGGTGCGGCCGGACGCCTCCGGGCAGGTGGTCGTCGACGTCGCCGGCCTCGAGCCGCGGCAGGTGCGCTTCTACCGCTTCCTCAACGCCGGCAACCAGGAGGTCAAGTTCCTCGTCGGGCGCGACCGCTTCGGCAAAGTCCAGGTGGGCTTCGATGCCAGCGAGACGCACTCGATCCTGGGCCGCGGCTTCCGCCACGAAGGCGACTGGCTGGTGGACAACAAGTGCGACTCGGCGGTACGCCTGGAACGGGTCAACGAGGGCGGCCGCGGCTGCCGGCCGGTGCCGCTCGCCCATCGCGTCGAAGGGGACCGGGTGGTCCTCGCCGAGCAGGACGTCCTGCGCGGCTGGCGTTACTTCAGATAAAGAGCCCGAAGCCGGGTAGGATACGCTCCCGATGCCGACGCACTCCGCGAACATCATCCTCTACGAGGAGCACTTCCATCGCTTCGAAGAGGCGCTGCGCCGCCTGCGCATGGACGCCAACGCGCGCGCCGTCTTCCTGATCGACAAGAACGGCCAGCAGATCGCCAACGCCGGCGAGGTCGAGGGCTTCGACACGACGTCGCTCGCCTCGCTCACCGCCGGCAACGTGGCGGCCACCGACGGCCTCGCCAAGCTGATCGGGGAGCGCGAGTTCTCGGTGCTGTTCCACGAGGGGCAGCAGGACCACATCCACATCTCGATCGTCGCCGGGCGCGCCATCCTCGTCGTCATCTTCGACGACCGTTCCTCGCTGGGCCTGGTGCGCCTGCGGGTCAAGCGCGCCAACGGCGAGTTCGAGCGCGTCTTCGATGAGATGATGTCGCGGGAGGAGGGCGGTGCGGACGGCCAGCGGATCAGCCCGTTCTCCGAAATCACCGACGAGGACATCGACGCCCTGTTCAGCGAGTAGTCGCGCCGCGCGGCGGCTCGCCGTCCAGCGCCGGGTGCGCAGGCGCACCCCGGCATCCGCGCGTCGCGCCGCAGCCCAGGCACCGAGGCACCCGGCATGACCTTCATCAACTACGCCGCCAAGGAGATCAACTGCAAGATCGTCTACTACGGCCCCGGGCTGTGCGGCAAGACGACGAACCTGCAGTACATCTACAACAAGACCTCGCCCGAGGCGAAGGGCAAGATGATCTCGCTGGCCACCGAGACCGACCGCACCCTCTTCTTCGACTTCCTCCCTCTCGACCTCGGCACCATCCGCGGCTTCACCACCCGCTTCCACCTCTACACGGTGCCGGGCCAGGTGTTCTACGACGCCAGCCGCAAGCTGATCTTGAAGGGCGTCGACGGCGTCGTCTTCGTGGCCGACAGCCAGGAGGAGCGGATGGAGGCGAACATCGAGTCGGTCCGCAACCTGGAGGACAACCTCGAGGAGCACGGGTTCGATCTGCGCACCATCCCCTACGCGCTGCAGTTCAACAAGCGCGACCTGCCGACCGCCGTGGCGGCGGACGAGTTGTACCGCGTCCTCAACTACAAGCGCGAGCCGACCTTCGAGGCGGTGGCCACGGACGGCAGGGGGGTCTTCGACACGCTCAAGTCGGTGGCCAAGCAGATCCTCATCGAGCTTCGCAAGCGATAGCCCCGCACGGGCGCCAACGACGGCAGGAGGACGGATGGCCAAGAGCTGGAGCGCACAGGAGACCGGATACCTCAAGCGGTACGCCGCCACCAAGACGCTGGAAGAGCTGGTGCAGCGCTTCGAGGCGGAGCCCGACGAGGTGCGGGCCAAGCTGACGGAGCTGGAGCTGACCACCCGCGACCACGAGCCGCGCGGCGGCGCCGCCGCGGCGCCCGACCCGATGCTCGGCCCCTTCGAGGAGGGGCTCGGGGCCCTCTACGGCGGCAAGTGGACGACGGCCGCCGAGCTGGTCGTGCGGATGGCCGCCGCGAGCGCCCAGCCGGAGCTCGCCGCCCGCGCCCGCCAGCACCTGGCGGCGGCGCGCCGCCGCGCCGCGGCCGCCGGCGACGACGGCGACCCCTACCTCGACGCGGTGTACGCCAAGAACGCCGGCGACCTCGAGCGGGCGCGGGAGATCGTCGCCGCGCAGAAGAAGGACGAGGGCGGCCGCTTCGCCTTCCTGGACGCCACGCTGCACGCCGTCGGCCAGCGGCCGTCCGAGGCCGCCGCGGCGCTCGAGCGCGCCATCTCCGCCGACCCGCGGCACAAGGTGAGCGCCTACCACGATCCCGACTTCGCCGATCTGCGCAAGGACAAGGACTACGCCCATCTCTTCGGCCTCGGGTGAGAGCTCCGAGCGGCGCCGCCGCCGGCAGCGGGCGCCTTCGGTGGTGGTCGTGGGCGGCGGCACCGGGCTGTCGATGCTGCTGCGCGGCCTCAAGCACCTGATCGGCGAGGACGAGCCGCCCCACCTCGGCGAGCTCACCGCGGTGGTCACGGTGAGCGACGACGGCGGCTCCTCCGGCCGCCTGCGCCGCGAGCTCGGCGTGCTGCCGCCCGGCGACGTCCGCAACTGCCTGGTGGCGCTGTCGGAGGAGGAGGACCTGCTGGCGCGCCTCTTCCAGTACCGCTTCCCGAACGGCGGCGGCCTCACCGGCCACTCCTTCGGCAACCTGTTCCTCACCGCGCTGACCGGCATCACCGGCGACTTCTACCAGGCGGTGCTCACCGCCGAGGCCATCCTCTCGGTGCGCGGGCGCATCCTGCCGGCGACGCTGACCGACCTGAAGCTCCGCGGCCGCGGCCGCTCGGGGCGGACGTACGAGGGCGAGTCGGCGATCGGCCGCTCCGGCGAGACGCTGGAGGCGATCCTCCTCGAGCCGGCCCACCCGCCGGCCTTCCCGCCGGCGGTGTCCGCCATCCGCCACGCCGACCTGGTGCTGCTCGGCCCGGGCTCGCTGTACACCTCGGTGCTCGCCAACCTGCTGATCCCCGGCATCCTGCGCGCCGTGGTCGAGAGCGAGGGCCTGGTGGCGCTGCCGATGAACCTGATGACCCAGCCCGGCGAGACCGACGGCATGGACGGCTTCGCCCACTACGACGCCCTGCGCCGCCATCTCGGAGAGGACGTCGTCGACGTCGTGCTGACCAACTCGACGCCGCTGCCGCCGCACCTGGTCGAGCGCTACGCGGACAGCGGCTCGCACCCGGTCGAGGTGGACCGGCAGAAGCTCGCCGGCGCCGGCGTCGAGGTGGTGGAGTGCGACCTGCTGGCGAGCGGCGACCTGGTGCGCCACGACTCCGACAAGGTGGCGCGCGCCGCCGTCGGCCTGCTGGCGGGGCGGCGGCGCGGCGAAGGACTGCGGCACGCCGGCGTCCCCGGGGGCGCCGATGCCGGGTGAGACCCGCCGCCGGGTGGCGGTGGTGCTCGCCGCCGGCCAGGGCAAGCGCATGCGCTCGCCGCTGCCGAAGGTGCTGCACCGCGCCGCCGGCCGGCCGCTGGTCGCCTGGGTGCTCGACGCCGCCCGCGCCGCTGGCTGCGACGCCATCGTGGTGGTGGTCGGCCACGGCGCCGGCGAGGTGCGCGCCGCGGTGGCGGCGCCGGACGTCGCCTTCGCGCTCCAGGCCGAGCAGCTCGGCACCGGCCACGCGGTGGCGCAGGCGGCCGGGCTGGTGCCCGGCGAGGCCACCGTCCTGGTGCTCTCCGGCGACGTACCGCTGGTGCGCCCGCAGACGCTGGTCGCCCTCGCCGAGGAGGCGGAGTCGGCGGGCACCTGGGGCGCGCTGGCGGTGGACGACGTGGCGGACCCCGGCTCGCTGGGGCGCGTGCTGCGCGCCGCCGACGGCAGCTTCGAGCGCATCGTCGAGGCCGCCGACGCGACGCCCGGCGAGCTGGCGGTGACGACGATCAACGCCGGCATCTACGCCCTGCCGGCGCCGGACCTCTTCGCGCGCCTGGCACGCCTCGAGCGCCTGCGGCCGGACAACGCGCAGGGCGAGATCTACCTCACCGACGTCCCCGGCATGGCGCGCGCCGACGGCGAGCGCATCGCCGTCCACCTCCTCGCCGACGAGACGGAGGCGATCGGCGTCAACACGCCCGCGGACCTGGCGGCGGCCGACCGCGCGCTCCGCGGCCGCCTCGGGATTCCGCCCGCGGCGGTGGAACCGTCCGTGCAAGCCTCGGACGGGTAGCGGGTACATCACGGGACAGACGACGGAGTAGACGACTATGTGCGGCATCGTGGGGTACGTCGGCGACAAGGAGGTCGTGCCGCTGCTGATCGACGGCTTGAAGAAGCTCGAGTACCGCGGCTATGACTCGGCAGGGGTGGTGGTGGTGCGCGACGGCGAGCTCGACCGCGTGCGCGCCGAAGGCAAGCTCTCGAACCTGGTGGCCAAGCTCGACGAGAGCCCGCTGGTCGGCAGCCACGGCCTCGGCCACACGCGCTGGGCGACGCACGGGCCGCCGGTCGAGAAGAACGCCCACCCGATGGTCGACAGCCGGCGGCGGGTGGCGCTGATCCACAACGGCATCATCGAGAACTACCTGCCGCTCAAGCGGCGCCTCGAGGCCGACGGCTGGAGCTTCCAGTCCGACACCGACACCGAGGTGATCGCCAACCTGATCTCCTCGCACCTCGACGCCGAGGGCGGCCTGCTCGCCGCCACTCTCGCCGTCGTCCGCGAGCTCGACGGCATGTATGCCTTCGCCGCCGTCTGCACCACCACCGGCAACGGGCACCAGGAGATCGTCGCCGCGCGCCGGGGGCCGCCGCTGATCCTCGGCCTCGGCCAGGGCGAGCAGTTCCTCGCCTCCGACCCGGCGGCGCTGCTGGCCCACACCCGCGACGTGGTGTTCCTCGAGAACGGCGACGTGGCGCGGCTGACCCCGTCGTCGGTCGAGGTCTTCGGCCGCGACGGCGAGCCGGTGGCGCGCAAGCGCCGGCGCCTCGACTGGGACCCGGTGCAGACCGACAAGGGCGGCTACCGCCACTACATGCTCAAGGAGATCCACGAGCAGAGCCAGGCGGTGCAGGACACCTTCGCCGGCCGCGTCGACTTCGAGCGCGGCCGCGTGGTGCTCGACGCCTTCGCTGCGGTGGACGAATCGCTGGCCGCCGCCGACCGGGTGCTGCTGCTCGCCTGCGGCACCTCGTGGCACGCGGGCCTGGTCGGCAAGTTCCTGATCGAGGAGCTGGCGCGGGTGCCGGTCGAGGTGGACTACGGCTCCGAGTACCGCTACCGCGACCCGATCGTCGACGCGCGCACCGCGGCGGTCGGCATCTCACAGTCGGGCGAGACGGCCGACACGCTGTCGGCGATGGAGGCGGCGCAGGAGCGCGGCGCGTCCCTCGTCTCGGTGTGCAACGTGCCGGGCAGCCAGGCGACGCGCATCAGCGACGCGGTGATCTACACCCACGCCGGGCCGGAGATCGGCGTCGCCTCGACCAAGGCGTTCACAACCCAGCTCGTCGCCCTCTATCTCTTCGCCCTCCACCTGCGCCAGGTGCGCGGGCTCGACATGGACCCGTCGCTCACCGCCGACCTCGCCCACCTGCCGGCGCTGCTCGCCGAGACGCTGGAGCTCGAGCGCTCGATCAAGGCGCTGGCGCGGCGCTTCTTCCGCGCCGACGACTTCCTCTACCTCGGCCGCGGCATCAACTACCCGATCGCGCTCGAAGGGGCGCTCAAGCTCAAGGAGATCTCCTACATCCACGCCGAGGGCTACCCCGCCGGCGAGATGAAGCACGGGCCGATCGCGCTGATCGACGAGGACATGCCGGTCGTCGCCATCGCCACCAGCGGCCGCGTGTTCGACAAGGTGAAGAGCAACATGCAGGAGGTCAAGGCGCGCGACGGCATCGTCATCGCGCTGACCGACCGCGACGAAGACGAGCTCGACGGCGCCGCCGACGAGGTGATCCGCGTGCCGGCGAGCAGCGCGCTGCTGCAGCCGGTGGTCAACGTCGTGCCGCTGCAGCTGCTCGCCTACTTCATCGGCGTGCGCCGCGGCGCCGACGTCGACCAGCCGCGCAACCTGGCGAAGAGCGTGACGGTCGAGTGAGCCCTTCGACCGGCTCAGAATTCGTTGGGGCGCGTCGAGGCCCGGCCGCCGTGCTGCTCACCGCCGTGCTGCTCGCCGGCCTCGCCGGCGCCGCCTGCTCGCCGCCGCCGTGGAGCGCACGATCCGAGCCGCGGCCGCCGCTGCGCATCGCCTCGCTGCTGGCGCCGCCGCCGGTCGAGCCGGTGGCGCTGGCGGCCGGCTTCGAGGTCGGCGCCGCGCCGGTGTCGGTGCCGGTGGAGGTCGCCGCCTCCCGCGTCTCCCGCCTGCGCCTGCGCGCCCGCGGCGACGCGCCGCTCGTCCGCCTCTCCTGGCGCCTCGCCGGCGAGCGCCGCGTCGCCCCCTACCGCGCCCTCAGCTTCCCGATGCTCACCGGCGGCGAGGAGCGAGTGTACGAGATCGACCTGCGGCGCGAGCCCTACTGGACCGGCCGCATCGCCGAGCTGCGCTTCGACAGCGCCGAGGGGACGGCGGAGATCGCCTCGATCGAGGGCCTCGGCGGCGCCGCCGCCCACCGGCTGACCAGCCTGAAGGGCCTCACCGTACCGTCGCTGCCGGGCGGCCGCGTCGAGGTGGAGCTGCCCGCCGAGCTGCCGGAACGGGCGCGCTTCGAGACCTGGGCCGGCCTCCTCCCGCGCTTCGACCGGCCGCGTGTCGAGGCCCGCTTCCGCGCCTGGGTGGAACCGGCCGGCGGCGGCGAGCCGGTGGTGTGGCTGGACGAGCGGATCGCCGGCGGCGCCCACGGGGCGGCCCAGGGCTGGCAGCGCCTGAGCCAGGACGTCGAGGTGCCGGCCGCCGGTGGCCGCCTGGTGCTGGAGGCGACCGCCGTGCACGGGACCCTGCGGCTGCCCGGCGGCTCGGCGGTGTGGGGCGCGCCGAACCTGGTGCCGCCGGGGCGGGTGGCCGGCATGAACCTGCTGCTGGTGGTGGTCGACACCCTGCGCGCCGACGTGGTGGGCGCCTACGGCGGCGACGGCGGCCTGACCCCCAGTCTCGACGAGCTGGCGAAGCGCGCCGCGCGCTTCGAGGAGATGCTGGCGCCGTCGCCGTGGACGCTGCCGTCCGTCGCCACCCTGCTCACCGGCCAGCCGCCGCAGGTACACGGCGCCGGCCGCCGCATCGGCGAGTTCGCGCCCACGGCGCTCGGCGAGGCGCTGCCCACGCTGGCCGGCGAGCTGGCGCGCCGCGGCTACCACACGGCGGCCGTCTACAACAACATCTACCTCAACCCCTCCTTCGGCCTCGAGCGCGGCTTCGACGAGTACGCCTGGGTGGAGGACGACGACGAGGTGATCGTCGACCGCGCCCTGGCGCGCCTCGAGGAGATCCAGGACCGCCGCCACTTCCTCTTCGTCCACCTGTTCGGGCCGCACCATCCCTACGCGCCGCCCGAGGAGGCCTGCCACGTCCACGCCGAGCGCTTCGCGCCCGACTACGAGGGCGACCTCGGCTGCGTCAGCGAGCGGCGCGACGTGCCGACGCTCGACGGCGTGGTGCCGCCGCAGGAAGACTGGCGCTGGATCGAGGGGCTCTACCGCGCCGAGGTCGCCCACACCGACCGCCAGCTCGGCCGCCTGCTCACCGCCCTCGAGCAGATGGGGCTGGCCAGCGACACCGTGGTGGCCGTGGTGTCCGACCACGGCGAGGCCTTCTTCGATCGCCTGGCGCAGCTCGACGAGCAGGGCTACGTGCAGGCCGACCACGGCCACACCTTCTTCTCCGAGCTGCTGCGGGTGCCGGCCTTCCTGGCCGTGCCGGACCGGCCGGCGACGGTGCTCTCCGGGCCGGCGGAGCTCGCCGACCTGATGCCCACCCTCCTCCACCTGCTCGGCTTCGCGGTGCCGCCGTTCGGCGGCCACGACCTCACCGACCGGCTGGACGGCGCGCCGGCCGTCGAGCGCCCCACGCTGCTCGCCGACGGCCTGCTCTACGGCCCCGGCCGCTGGGCGGCGCGGCGCGGCCCGTGGAAGCTGGTGGTGCCGGACGCGGTGCCGGAGCCGGCGGACGGCGAGGAGGAAGGCGACGAGGCCGCGGAGGCCGGCGGGGAAAGCGCGCCGCCGGTGCCGGCACCGGAGCTCTACGACCTGGCGAGCGACGCCGGTGAGAAGCGCGACGTGGCCGGCCAGCACGCCGACGTGGTGCGCGACCTGACGGCGCTCGCCGCGCGCGAGCGGGCCGAGCGCGAGGCGCTGCGGCGGCGCCTGCTGGCCGGCGACGAGGACGTCCTCAACGCCGCCTACCTCGAGTGGAACCACATCACCAAGCTGCGCGCCCTCGGCTACTTGAAGTAGGCCGGGCACGACTTCATGACCCACGATCCGGCCGCCCTCTACCACGAGCGCCGCGAGCGCTTCGCCGCGGCGCTGGCGGCGGCGGCGCGGCACTCTCGGCGGCTGTCGTGGGCGCGGCTGGCGGTCGCCCTCGCCGCCCTCTTCCTGCTGCTCGCCATCCTGCTCGAGGCGCAGGCGCCGCCGGGCTGGGCTTTCGCCGCCCTCGCCCTCGCCGTCGTCGCCTTCGCCGCCCTCGCCGTGGTGCACGGACGGGTGATCGCCGAAGAGCGGCGCCAGGAGCAGCGGGTGGCGATCCAGGACGAGGGCCTGGCGCGGCTGGCGCGGCGGTGGGAGGACCTGCCACCGGCACCGGTGCCGCCGCCGGACCTGCTGGGCGCGGACGGCGAGCCGGGGCCGCGGGTGCGCGAGAGCCTTTCCCGAGACCTGGGCCTCTTCGGCCCGGTCTCCGTCGCCCGCCTGCTGTCGACGCCCCGCACGCCGGCCGGCCGCGAGACCCTGGCCCGCTGGCTGCTGGCGCCGGCGCCGCACCCCGAAGCGCGGCGGCGGCAGCCGGCGGTGGCCGAGCTGGCGGCGGCGCTCGAGCTGCGCCAGGCCCTGGAGCTGGCGGGGCGCAGCGAGGACCGCCGCGGCGCCGGGGCGGCCGGCGACGCGCGGCCGCTGGCCGCCTTCCTCGCCTGGGCCGAAGGCGAGCCGTGGCTGCTGCGCCGCCCGGCGCTGGTGTGGACCAGCCGCCTGTTGCCGCCGGTCGTCGTCGCGGTCGGCGCCGCGGCGCTGCTCGGCCTCGTGCCCGGCTCGCTCGCCGCCCTGCCGCCGCTCGCCGCCCTGGTGCTCACCTGGGTGCACCAGGCGCGCCTCGGCGAGAGCTTCGACCGCGTCGCCGCCGGGCCCGACGAGCTGGCCGCCTACGCCGCGGCGCTCGACGCCGTGGAGGGCCACCCGTTCGCGGCGCCGCGGCTGCGCGAGCTGGCGGCGGCGCTGACCTCGGGCGGCGAGCCGGCGGGCCGCTGGATGCGCCGCCTGGCGCGGCGGGTGGAGAGCGCCGACGCCCGCCACGGCTCGTTCCACGTCCTCGTCCAGGTGCTGACCCTGTGGGACTTCCACACCCTGTGGCTGCTCGAGCGCTGGCAGGCGGCGGCGGGGCGGCGGGTGCGCGCCTGGCTCGCCGCCCTCGGCGAGCTGGAGGCGCTGGCGGCGCTGGGCACGCTGGCCTTCGACGAACCGGCGTGGGCCTTCCCGGCGCTCGTCGACGCCGGGGCCGGCCCGCCGCGGCTCGTCGCCGAGGACCTCGGCCACCCGCTGATCCCGGGCGATCGCCGCGTCGGCAACGACGTCGAGGTCGGCCCGCCGGGCAGCTTCCTGCTGGTCACGGGCTCCAACATGTCGGGCAAGAGCACGCTGCTGCGGGCGATCGGCGTCGACGTCGTGCTCGCCCAGGCCGGCGGCCCGGTGTGCGCGCGGGCGATGACGCTGCCGCCGCTCGTCCTCGGCACCAGCATCCTGGTCGAGGACTCGCTGGCCGACGGCGTGTCGTTCTTCTACGCCGAGCTGCTGCGCCTCAAGCAGGTGGTGGACCTGGCGGCGGCGGCGCGCGGCGAGGGGCGCACGCTGCTCTTCCTCCTCGACGAGGTGCTGCGCGGCACCAACAGCCGGGAGCGGCGCGTGGCGGTGACGCGCGTCCTCGGCCACCTGCTGGAGGCGGGCGCCGTCGGCGCGGTGTCGACGCACGACCTCGAGCTCGGCGCCGAGCCCGCCCTCGCCGCGGCGGCGCGCGCTGTGCATTTCCGAGAAACGTTGGGCGCGCCGCACGCAGCGGCCGGCGCGGAAGCCGGCGCCGACGTGGCCGCCCGCCCCGCGATGAGCTTCGACTACCGCCTGCGGCCCGGCCCGGCGACCACCACCAATGCGCTCGCACTGCTGGCTGCGGTCGGGCTGGACCGGCCGCGCTGACGAGGCGAGGTAACCAACGACAGGAGGAAGCGCCATGGGACTGTTCGACTTCGTGAAGGAAGCTGGCGAGAAGGTGTTCGGCCGTGACCGCGACGACGAGGATGCGAAGAGGACCGAGGTGGAGGCCAAGGCGGAGGCCGGCCGCGAGTTGCTCGACGAGCGCCGCAAGGCGGCGGCCATCGTGAAGCTCGTCGAGGGCCTCGGGCTGGAGGTCCGCGACCTCTCGGTGAAGGTCGACGACGCGACCGCCACGCTGAAAGGCACGGTGAGCAGCCACGAGTTGCGCGAGAAGGTGGTGCTGGCGGTGGGCAACACCCACGGCATCGGCCGCGTCGACGACCGCCTCGAAGTCGCCGCCGGCACCGGCGGCGCGCCCGCCGCCGCCGCGGACTCGACGTTCTACACCGTGCAGCGCGGCGACACCCTGTCCGGCATCGCCAAGCGGCACTACGGCGACGCCGGCGCCTACATGCGCATCTTCGAGGCCAACAAGCCGATGCTGAAGGACCCGGACAAGATCTATCCGGGGCAGGTGCTGCGCGTACCGCCGAAAGGCTGAGACGGGCGCCGGAGAGGGACCGTGCGCCGCGTCCGGGCGCCGCCGCGATACGCTGTCGCGACATGGACTACGTCAAGCTGGGCGCGAGCGGCCTCGAGGTGTCGCGCATCTGCCTCGGCTGCATGAGCTACGGCACGCCGGAGTGGCGCGACTGGGTGCTTTCGGAGGAGGAGGCCCGGCCGTTCATCCGCCGCGCGCTGGAGGCCGGCATCAACTTCTTCGACACCGCCGACATGTACTCGAACGGGGTGTCC
>CAZLBJ010000394.1:0-3302 GCA_964557755.1 uncultured Thermoanaerobaculia bacterium | reverse complement strand
CGCTGGCTGATCGACATGGAGAAGCGGGCGGTCAAGGAGCGCACCGTCGGCTGACCGCCGGCGTTACGCCACGCGCCTGGCATGGAGACGCCTGCCCGCCGGCGGCGCCGCGGGCTGCTCCTCCTCGTCGTCGCCGCCGCGGCGGCGCTACGCCTGGTCCCCCTGGGCCTCGACAGCTTCTGGCTCGACGAGGCAACCACCGCGCGCGCCAGCGGCCTGCCGTTCGGCGACATGCTCGTCGACCGCGCCCGCGCCGGCCATCCGCCGCTGTTCTTCGTCCTCACCTGGCTGCTGACGCGGCTGCCCGGACCCGACGAGCTACTGCTCCGCCTGCCGGCGGCGCTCGCCGGGGTCGGCGCCGTGTGGGTGCTGTACCGGCTGACGGAGGCGCTGGCCGGGCGCGGCGCGGCACTGCTGGCGGCGGCGCTGCTGGCGGTCCACCCGCAGCAGCTCGAGCTGGCGTCGATGGCGCGGGCGTACGCGGTGGTGGCGCTGGTGGGGCTGGCTTCGAGCTGGCTGCTGGTGGCGGGTGAGAAGCGAACAGATCAGCGAGGAGAGAAGCTCGCGGGTGACGCCCGACCGCGGTGGGACCGGGCGGGGCGCCTGGCGGCATATGCGGCGCTGACGGTGGTGGCGGTGCACCTGCACTACTCGGCGCTGCTGGTGGTGGCGGCGCAGGTGGCGTGGCTGGCAGCGCGGCGGCGCTGGCGGATGGTCCTGGCCGGGCTGGGGGGCGCCGCAAGCGTCCTGCCGTGGTTCCTGTGGAGCGGCAGCGTCGGCTACGCGGCGGAGCAGAACCTGGTGTGGATCCCGCCCTTCTCCGACCTGACGGTGGCGCTGTGGCTGTCCACGCAGCTCGTCGACCTCGACCTGCGCTGGATGCGCCCGGTGACGCTGGCGGCGCGCTGGCTGGTGCTGGTGCCGGTGTTCGCGCTCGCCGCGGTCGGGGCGCTGCGGGCCGGGCGGCCGGAGCGCCGCGAGGTCCGGCTCCTCGCCTGGCTGTGGCTGGTGCCGCCGGCGCTCGCTCTGGCGTCGGTGGCGCTCGGCACCAACGTGCTGCACAAGGCGCGCTATCTCGCAACCTCGTCGACGGTGCTGGCGGCGCTGGTGGCGGTGGGCATCGTGTCGCTGCGGCTGCCGGCGCGGGGGCGCGGCGCGGTGGCCGCCGCCTGCCTGGCGCTCGGCGCCGCCGCCTGCCTGGCCGAGGTCGGCGAGCCGATGGGCACCGACTGGCGCGGCGTCGTGCGCGTGCTGGAGGCGGAGCGCCGGCCGGGCGAGGAGCTCCTGGTGCTGCCCGACGTCCCGATGCGTCTGCTCACCCTGCGCCATTACCACCACGGTCCGTACCGGCTGCTCGGCGAAGCGCCGGCGACGGGCGAGCCGGCCCGCGGGGTATGGATCGCGCTGTCGCCGCACGCCTTCGCGACGGTGGCCGGCCGCGACCCGGCCGCCGCGGCGGCCGCCCGCGCCGAGCTGGCGCGCCTCGAGCGCCGCTTCCCGGGGCGCCGCGAGCACCCACTGCGCTCCGGCACCCTCCTTCATTTCTATTCGCCGGTCGTGCCACAGCCGTGAAGGCTTCTCCTGCCGGCCCGGCTCTCGAAATCATCCCGCCGGCCGACGAAGTTCCTTGAAGTGGCACCATGGAGACCAGAAAGTAGAACCGATTCGAAAGGCGCAAAAACTCCGCTAAAGCGAAATAGACTCTCCTGATATGTCAAATGCCTAGAAAAAAATCCGACAAAGGAGTCTATCCGTCGCGCTGTGTCGTACGGCTATCTACCTGACAGCAAACGACTTGGCGCGTGGGCGTCACCAAATAGCCGATGCGGTAGTGGCCGTAGAGGAGGATCCGGATCTCTCGGTCCGTGCGGCTTTCGTACCGGTGGCCCAGCTCGGGGAAGGTGCGGACCGGCCATGGGCGAGACCTCCTGTCAGTCGTTGCCCCCATTGTAAGCGGCGGCAGCCGCCTGGGGTCAGTGGTGGATCACCTGGCGGCGGTCGGCTTCGTCGTCCGCGGGCTCGGCGAAGAAGAGGCGGCCTTCGCGCAGGCTGGCGCCGCGCAGGGTGATGGCCAGCGCCTCGCCGAGCTCCTCGACGGCGTGCACGGTCAGCGACTTGCGGACGTCCTCCGGCAGGTCCTCGAGGTCGGCCTCGTTCTGGCGCGGCAAGAGCACCGTGCCGATGCCGGCGCGCACCGCGCCGAGCACCTTCTCCTTGACGCCGCCGATCGGCAGCACGCGGCCGGAGAGGGTGATCTCGCCGGTCATCGCCACGTCGTGGCGCGCCGGGCGGCCGGACAGGCTGGAGACCAGCGCCGTGGCCATCGCCAAGCCCGCCGACGGGCCCTCCTTGGGCACCGCGCCGGCCGGCACGTGGACGTGGATGTCGCGCTTGAACGCCTCCTCGTCGATGCCCAGCTCGCCGGCGTGCGAGCGCGCGTAGGTCCACGCCGCGCGCGCCGACTCCTTCATCACCTCGCCGAGCTGGCCGGTCAAGGTGAGCTCGCCCTTGCCGCTCATCGTCGAGACCTCGACGAACATGATGTCGCCGCCCACCGGCGTGTAGTACATGCCGGTCGACACCCCCACCTGGTCCTCGGCGGCGGCGCGCTCCGGGTGCACCCGCGGTCGGCCGAGCAGGTCGCGCACGGCGTCGGGGTCGATCTCGACGCGCTCGACGTCGCCGCTCGCCACCTTGCGCGCCACCTTGCGCGCCAGCTTGCCGAGCTCGCGCTCGAGCTGACGCACGCCGGCCTCGCGCGTATAGCCGGTGATCAGCTCCGCCAGCGCCTCGTCGCCCACCGCGATCTGCCGCTCCTTGAGCGCGTTCTCCTTGATCTGCCGCGGCAGCAGGTACTGGCGCGCGATGCTGCGCTTCTCGGCCTCGGTGTAGCCGGAGAACTCGACCACCTCCATGCGGTCGAGCAGCGGCCCCGGGATGTTCTGGATGAAGTTGGCGGTGGCCACGAACAGCACCTCGGAGAGGTCGAAGGGGACACCGAGGTAGTGGTCGGTGAAGGTGTCGTTCTGCGCCGGGTCGAGCACCTCGAGCAGCGCGCTCGCCGGGTCGCCCTGGAAGGAGACGCCCAGCTTGTCGATCTCGTCGAGCAGGAAGACGGGGTTCTTGGTTCCCGCCTGCTTCATGCCCTGGATGATGCGCCCCGGCATGGCGCCGACGTAGGTGCGCCGGTGGCCGCGGATGTCGGCCTCGTCGCGGGCGCCGCCCAGCGAGATGCGCACGTACTTGCGGCCCTTGGCGCGGGCGATCGACTTGGCGATCGAGGTCTTGCCGACGCCCGGGGG
>CAZLBJ010000393.1:0-3387 GCA_964557755.1 uncultured Thermoanaerobaculia bacterium | reverse complement strand
ACTGGCCGCCGTAGCCGACCGCCACGTAGGCGCCGTCGTGGCCGCGCGGTACCCACCACAGGTAGCCGTAGTCGCCGTAGCGCTCCGCCCACTCCGGCGTCGTCTCGACCTGCCGCCGCGGCGAGGCCTCGACCCAGGCGGCGGGCACCACCTGCCGGCCGCCCCAGCGGCCGCCCTGGAGGTACAGGAGGCCGAAGCGGGCGGCGTCGCGCGGCGTCATCGAGAGCTGGTTGCCACCGAGGCGCACCCCTTCCGGGCTCGACTCCCACTCGATGTCCCCGATGCCCAGCGGGTCGAGCAGCGCGCGGCGGGCGGAGGCGGCGAGGTCCTCGCCGGTGGCCCGCGCCAGCACCGCGGCGACCAGGTGGGTGTTGCCGGTCGAGTAGCGGAAGGTCTCCCCGGGCGGCGACAGCAGCGGCCGCGCCAGCGCGGCGCGCGTCCAGTCCGGGGTCGACACCCAGGCGCCGTAGCCGGCGCCGCTGGTCGACTCGAGGCCGGTGGACTGGGTGAGCAGGTGGCGCAGGGTGATGGTGCCCTTCTCCTCCGCGCCCTCGGGCAGCGCTCCCGGCAGGAGCTCGGCCAGGGTGGCGTCGAGGCCGGGCAGCTTGTCCTCCTCGATCGCCTGGCCGACCAGCGCCGAGAGCAGGCTCTTCGACGCCGACTTGAGGTTGCTCGCCCGCCGCGTCGAGGCGCCGCGCCACGCCTCCTCGACCACCAGCTCGCCGCCGGCGACCACCAGCAGCGTTTCGACCCCCGGCTGTGCCGAGATCTCCCGCACCCCCGCGGCCACCCGCTCCGGGTCCAGCCCGTGCGCCGCCGGCTCGGCCACCGTCCACTCGCTGCCCGGCTCCTGGACGGGGCTGGTGTCGCCGGCGGCCGCCGCTTCCCGCGGCGCCGCCCGTTCGGCTCGCTCCGCCGGCTGCGGCCGCTCCTGCCGCTCGGCGACCTCCTGGCCGCCCGTCTCCGCCGTCCCGCTGCCGCCGCACACGGCCAGCAACCCGCAGAGCACGACCGCCGCCCCGGCCGCCCACACTCCCCTTCGCCGATCTTTTCTTCTTTCTTCGTTGACGTTCGTCACCGCCCCAGTACCTCCGCCAGCACCTCGACCCCGCGCTCCACCCGCTCCGGCTCGGCCGACGTGAAGCACACCCGGACGTGCGTCGGGAACGGTCCGAAGCTCGGCCCGGGCGCCAGGAACAGGCCGCGCTCGACGCAGTCCTCGAGGAACCCCATCAGCCCGCGCCTGTCCAGCCGTTCCGCGACGTCGAGGAAGAGGAAGGTCGAGCCCTCCGGCGGCTCGACGCCCAGCCGCGCCGCCGCCGCGTCGCCGAGCCGCTTGTACTCCTGCCGCGCCGCTGCCACCCAGTCGTCGCCGGGGCCCTCCAGGCAGCGCAGCGCGGCGATCTGCGACGCCGTGGGTGCCGAGTAGAAGGTGTGGGTGGAGACCTTGCGCACCTCGAGCATCGACTCCGCAGGTCCCACCACGTAGCCGCAGCGGTTGCCGGCCATGCCGTAGCCCTTGGAGAACGAGTAGGCGGAGAAGGTGCGCTCCGGCGCGAAGGTGCGCGCGTAGGCGTGGCGGCCGCGGTAGACGTAGTCCTCGTAGACCTCGTCGGAGACCACCCACAGGCCGCGGCCGGCGGCCCAGCGCACCAGCGCCTCCACCTGGTCGGGCGGCAGCACGCGGCCGGTGGGGTTGTTGGGGGTGTTGAGGTAGAGGGCGGCGGTGCGGGCGGTGGCGTGGCGCTCGACCAGGGCCACCGCCTCCTCGGCGTCCGCCGCCAGGCCGTAGAGCGGCACCGGCACCGGCGTGGCGTGGAACGAGCGCACGATGCCGGCGATCAGCGGCCAGTACGGGGCGAGCACCAGCACCTCGTCGCCGCCGTCGAGCAGAGCGCCCATCACCGCCCCCAGGGCGCCGGTGGCGCCGGCGGCCAGCAGCACGTCGGCGCCGGCGGTGGGGACGCCGGTGCGCCGCTCGGTGCGCCGCGCCACCGCCTCGACCAGCGCCGGCAGTCCGTGCGGCGGCGCGTAGCGGTGCATGCCCGGGTGCTCGGCGACCGTCAGGTCCTCCATGCGGCAGCCGGCGGCGGGCTCCAACCAGGTGTCGCCGACGTGCAGCGGGTAGGTCTCCCCCCGGAAGTCGCGCAGCCGGTTGGCCAGCGACGAGAACACCGAGCCGCGGATGCCGGCGACGGAGGCGGCGTGCTCGGGGAAGCGCGGCATGGGACGAACGATACCCCAGCCCCTGCCGTCCCGAGGGCGGCTTCAGCGCGCCGCGACGCGCTCGAGGATACGGTAGAGGCCGAGCTTGGGGAGCTGCAGGAAGCCGTTCCAGGCGGTGGCGGCGAGGGTGCCTTCGGCGAGCCAGGCGTCGAGGCGGCTTGCGGCGTGGCGCGGGTCGGGGGCGCGCAGGGCGGCATCGTGGTGCATCAGCCAGGCGCGGTTGTGGCGCTCCTGGACGCCCACCGCCGGGGTGAGCAGCAGCGGCAGGCCGAGGGCGGCGAAAAAGGTCAGCTCGCTGGGCTTCGTCCACAGCACGTCGGTCCTGGCGAGCAGCCGGTCGAAGCGGCGGAAGTAGGCCTCCACGGTCGCCTCGACGACGATCTCGACGGCGGCGCCGGGGCCGTCCGCAGACTCTGGACCGGCGGGCTCGAGGCCGGCGGCGCGAGTCCAGCGCGCGAAGCCCTCCGCCACCTCGCGGCGGGTGCCGGCGACCAGCGCCAGGCGCAGCCGCCCATCGCGCAGGCGGCCGGCGAGCGAGCGCAGCAGCGGCTCGGCGAGCTCGGCCTGGGCGCCGGCGCCGCCGACCACGAAGGCGACGAGCGGCGGCCGGCCCTCCGCCGCGGTGTCCGGCGGCAGGCCGAGGAACGGCGCCACCTCGACGTCGCGGCGGAAGGTGCCGCGCGGGTCGAGGCGCACCAGGCGGGCGGCGAGGTGGCGGCGCAGCGCCGCCAGGTCCGGCCCGCCGAGGAGCTCCGCGGGCAGCGGGAAGCCGGTCCTCTCGATGCGCGCCTCGGGCACGCCGTAGTCGCGCAGCCGCTGCGCCGCCCGCCGGCTGGGCACCAGGTACTGCACCCGCGTCTCCGCCGGCCGCCGCCCCACCCAGGCGCGGGCGAGGTCGGCGTCGGTGACGACGCAGAAGAGCGGCGGCCCGTCGTCGCCGCCGGCCCCCTCGGCCCCCCGCTGCCGATGGTCGTCCACCGCCACCGCCGGCGCGAAGTACGAGGTCAGCAGCGGCGCGTCCTCCGCCGCCAGCCGCCGCGCCAGCCCCAGCCCCAGCCCGCGGTCGACCAGCCGCCCGAGCACCCGCACCGGCCGCGTGGCCGCGGAGAGGTCCCGCCGCGGCTCGAAGTGCGGGATGTGGGTGACCGTATTCAGAATCCA
>CAZLBJ010000392.1:0-4005 GCA_964557755.1 uncultured Thermoanaerobaculia bacterium | reverse complement strand
CCTGCTCGCCCGTGGCGAGGACCTGGTGCTCACCGGCGGTTGCAACGACTGCCACACGCCGTTCGCCATGGGGCCGAACGGGCCGGAGCCGGACATGACGCGCATGCTCTCCGGGCACCCGGAGGACATGCCGGTGACCGCGCCGCCCGCCCTCGCCGGCACCTGGGCGTGGGCCGGCGCCGCCACCAACACCGCCTACGTCGGCCCGTGGGGCATCAGCTACTCCGCCAACCTCACGCCCGACGAGAACACCGGCATGGGCATCTGGACGGAGGAGATGTTCGTCGCCGCCATCCGCACCGGCAAGCACATGGGGCAGTCGCGGCCGATCATGCCGCCGATGCCGTGGCCCGCCTACCGCCACATGACGGACGAGGACCTGCGCGCCATCTTCGCCTACCTGCGCACCGTGCCGCCGATCGTTAACCGCGTGCCCGAGTACCAGCCGCCCGCCGCGCCGCCGCAGCCCGAGGCCTGAGGCGCGCCGGCACTCCGCGGCCGGCCCCTCCGGCCGGCCGCGGGACGCCCTCCTCGGCGATTCTCCAGTCGCCATCGGGGAATTCCCCATTGACCCCCGGCGCGAGGCGGGTGTACTGTCTGTCTCAAAGTTTGCGCAAGTCGAGGAGGAGGGACTCATGGACGAGAGTCGTTGCGACGTTCTCGACGGCCAGGGGTTTCGCCGCCGGCGCCGGCCTGGCCGGTCTGACTTCGCTCGCCGCGTGCGCCGCAACGCCATTGATGATTCGATGCCCCTCGAACCGAGATGACGCCTAGCCGCATCTACCGTTTCCGCGGCCGCGGCCGCCTGCTGGTGCTGGTCGCCGCCGGCCTGATGGCCTCCGTCGCCTGCCCGGGGCCGCAGCCGACGGGCGGCATGGACCCCGGCCCCGGTCCGGAAGGGCCCGCCTGCTCGCGGGCCGCGGAGCAGGCCGCCGAGGTGGCGCCGGAGGAGGCGACGAATGCGCCCGCGATGGCGGAGCGGGCCGCCGCCTCCGGCCCCGGCGAGGCCGCCGCCGAGGAGCACCCGCCGGAGCCGGTCGCCGAGGTGCGGCCCGACGCCCCCGCCACGCTCACCGTCAGGCTGCCGGGGCCGGTGCGGCGGCAGGTGGGCCGGCTGGGCTCGGCCACCGCCGCGGCGCCCGAGCCGCTGCGCCTCACCGTGGACCTGCCGGCCAGCGACCGGCCGGTGGCCCTGCGCGCCTTCGTCAACCTCCCCGGCGCCGACGCCGCGACGCCGCTCGACAGCCCGCACTACGCGGGCACCTTCCCGCTGCCGGGCGCCGACGTGCCCGGCCTGGGCGGCGGCGACCGGAGCGGCGACGGCCACGGGGACGCCGGCGGCAGCTTCCTGGTCGACCTGGCGCGCGTCCTCGCCGGCCTGCCGCCGGAGGCGCGGATGACGGAGGACGGCAGCGTGCGGCTGACCCTGGTGGTGGTGCCGGTGCGCGCCGGCGACGAGCTTCCCGACGGCCTGTCGCGGCCGATAGGCGGCCTCTGCCTCGCCCGCGGCGAGCCCGGCCCGGCCGCCGATCCCTGAGCGCGCTTTCGCCGCCGGTTGATCTGCGCTAGTGTCCCTCCCGGCCGCCGCCGTGCCGGCGCGCGGCCGTCCCTGGAGTCTCTCGCATGGAACCCTCGCGCCGCGGCCTGCTCGTCCCCGCCCTCGTCCTCGGTCTCTGCCTCGCGCTCGGCCTCGCCGCCGCCGGCATGCTGGTCGGCCACGGCCTCTACGCGGCGCGCGCCAGCGAGCGCTTCGTCACCGTCAAGGGCCTGTCCGAGCGCGAGGTGCCGGCCGACCTGGCGCTGTGGCCGGTCGTCTTCACGGTGTCGGGCGACGACCTGTCGGAGGTGCAGCGGCAGGTCGAGGCCGACGCCGACGTCATCCGCGCCTTCCTCGGCCGCTTCGGCTTCGAGGCCGGCGAGACGTCGGTGTCGGCGCCGCGGGTGACCGACCAGCTGGCGCAGAGCTACGGCGGCCAGCGGCCGGCGGCGCGCTACCTGGTGGAGTCGACGCTCACCCTGCGCAGCGGCAAGATCGACCGCGTGCGCCAGGCCATCGAGCGCTCCGGCGAGCTGGTGCGCGAGGGCGTCACGGTGATCCGCAGCTACGAGTACTCGACGCAGTACCTGTTCACCGCCCTCGAAGAGATCAAGCCCGAGATGATCGCCGAGGCCACCCGGGACGCCCGCCGTGCCGCCGAGCAGTTCGCCGAGGACTCCGGCTCCCGCGTCGGCGGCATCCGCCGCGCCCAGCAGGGCTACTTCTCGATCGAGGACCGCGACCCCTTCTCCCCGGAGGTCAAGAAGGTCCGCGTCGTCACCACCGTCGACTACTTCCTGGTCGACGGCTGAGACCCGCCGCGCCGCCCGCCGCCGCGGTTTGACAGCGGTGGCGCCGGGCGGCCAGAATCGGGGCTGCTTCCACAGTTTGCGGACGTGCTGAACGTCGGGGCCGGCGGGCGGGCGGGGTGTACCTCCCGCCGCGGGGCGCCGCCGTCGCCGGCACGGGAATCGGGGATCCGTGGCCTCCGAGCAGTTCGATCTCCTCATCGTCGGGGCCGGGCCGGCCGGCCTGGCGGCGGCCCACCGGGCCCGGGAGAACGGCCTCGCCTGCGCCGTGCTCGAGCGCGCCGGCCACCTCGCCGACACCGTCCACTGCTACCAAAAGCGCAAGCACGTGATGGCGGAGCCGTCGCTGATCCCGCAGCTCGGCGCGCTGCCGTTCGCCGCCGGCAGCCGCGAGTCGGTGCTCGACGGCTGGGAGGGGTTCGCCGCCGCGCAGGGGCTCGACGTGCGCCTCGGTCACGAGGCCACCGCCGTCGCCGCCCGCTCCGGCGGCGGCTTCACGGTCACCGCCGCCGGCCGCGTCTTCGAGGCGCCGCACCTCGTCCTCGCCGTCGGCACGCGCGGCAACCCGCGGCGACTGGGCGTCCCCGGCGAGGAGCTGCCGCACGTCCACTCGCGGCTGGTCGACGCCGCCGAGGTCGAGGACCAGGACGTGGTGGTGGTCGGCGCCGGCGACTCGGCGCTGGAGGTGGCGCTCGCCCTGGTGGTGAAGAACCGCGTCCACCTGGTGGTGCGCGGGCCGGAGATCGTGCGCGCCAAGCCGGCGCTCGAGCGCGAGGCGCTGGCCCGCGCGGCGGCCGGCGAGCTGGCCATCCACTATTCGACGACGGTGCGGGGCATCGAGCCGGACGCCGTCGAGCTGCGCGGCGCCGAGGCGGACGTGCGGGTGCCGGCGCAACGGGTGCACCTCGAGATCGGCGCCGCGCCGCCGCGCGCCTGGCTGGAGGGGCTGGGCGTCGAGTTCAGCGGCGAGGGACGGGAGGCGCGGCCGCGGCTCGACCACCGCTACGCTTCCAGCGTCCCCGGCCTGCACCTGGTGGGCGCCGTCACCGGCCGCGACCTGATCCGCCTCGCCATCAACCAGGGCCACGAGGTGGTCGACCACGTGCTCGGCCGCGAGGTCGAGCCCGCCGACGAGGCGGTGCTGCGCGAGCGCCTGCCGTGGTGGGAAGGACCGGTGCGGCAGCGCATCGCCACCCTGCGAGACGCCGTGCCGCTGCTCGCCGCCGTCGACCCGGAGACGCTGCGCGAGACCTTCCTCTCCGTCGAGCCGCGCCGCTACTTCGACGGCGAGATCATCGTCCGCCAGTGGGACTACACCGACAGCTTCCTGGTCGTCGCCGGCGGCGAGGTCGACATCCTCCACCGCCCCGAGCGCGGCGAGGATCGCCGCGTGGCGACGCTCGGCGCCGGCAGCTGGTTCGGCGAGATGAGCCTGATCTCCGGCCGCCGCCGCAACGCCACCGCCGTCGCCCGGCGCGAGGCGCGCATCCTCGAGGTGCCGCGCAAGGCGATCTTGAAGCTCCTCGCCGTCTCCCCCGCGGCCAGGGCGATGATCGACCGCGCCTTCCTGGTGCGCGCCTTCCAGGGCTACCTGTTCCCGGAGCTGGCGGAGGACGTGCTGTGGCCGCTGGCGCGCCGCGCCCGGCTGGAGGCGCGGCC
>CAZLBJ010000391.1:0-4912 GCA_964557755.1 uncultured Thermoanaerobaculia bacterium | reverse complement strand
TCGACCAGCAGCGTTCGGTGAGGCGGGTGGTGGGGCTCCTTGCCTGGGACGTGTGGAGCGCGCCTAGGGCAAGAGCCGCCGGTGTTCTCGGGCGGTGGCGGCGCGCGGAAGTCGAGCCGAGCCCCCCTCCAAAGTCCTCCTCGTAGCTCGGCGGTCCCAGGCCAGGAGCCCCACCACCCGCCGTCCCCACCCCTACCGCTACAATCCCGGCCGGAGGGAGGTACAACCCAGAATGTCCAACGGGAACAAGATGCTGGTCGAGTCCGATCCGCACCAGACGCGCATCGCGGTGCTGGAGGACGACCGGCTGACCGAGATCTTCGTCGAACGCCACCGCAACCGCGGGCTGGTGGGCAACGTCTACAAGGGGCGGGTGACCCGGGTGCTGCCCGGCATGCAGGCGGCGTTCGTCGACGTCGGCCTCGAGCGCGACGCCTTCCTCTACGTCTCCGACGTCGTCGAGCACGCCGAGCCGGCCGAGGACATGGACCTCGACCGCGGCGACGAGGAGGGCGACGGGGAGGCGGCGGAGGTCTCCGCGCAGGAGGGGGAGCCGTCGATCGCCGACTTGCTCAAGGGCGGCCAGGAGATCATCGTGCAGGTGGCGAAGGACTCGCTGCCCAGCAAGGGCGCGCGCATCACCACCCACGTCACGCTCCCCGGCCGCTACCTGGTGCTGCTGCCCACCGTGCGCCACCTCGGCGTGTCGCGGCGCATCGAGGACGAGGAGGAGCGGCGGCGCCTGCTCGGCGTGCTCGAGGGGCTGAGCGGCGCCGGCCCGGCGCCGCGCGCCAGCGGCGGGCTGATCGTGCGCACCGTCGGCGAGGGCAAGGGGCGCGAGGAGTTCGCCGCCGACCTCGAGTACCTCGAAGGGCTGTGGGCGCGCGTCCTCCGCCGCGCCGCCAAGGTGTCGGCGCCGGCGCTGCTCCACCGCGACCTCGACCTGGCGCTGCGCGTGGTGCGCGACCTGATGTCGGCCGACGTCGCGGTGCTGATGGTCGACGGCGAGGAGACCTACCAGCGCATCGTCGAGTTCCTCGACCAGGTGCAGCCGGGGCTGGTGGGCCGCGTCAAGCTCTACCGCCAGGACGCCAACCTGTTCCAGCAGTTCGGCATCGAGGAGCAGATCGAGGCGGCGCTGAAGAGCAAGGTGTGGCTCAAGTCCGGCGGCTACATCGTCATCAACCCCACCGAGGCGCTGGTCGCCATCGACGTCAACACCGGCCGCTTCGTCGGCCGCACCAACCTCGAGGACACGGTGCTCAAGACCAACCTCGAGGCGGTGCGCGAGATCGTGCGCCAGATCCGCCTGCGCGACCTCGGCGGCATCATCGTCATCGACTTGATCGACATGATCGACCAGGGGCACAAGGACGAGGTGTTCGGCCTGCTCGAAGAAGAGCTGTCGCGCGACCGGGCGAAGACCAAGGTGCTGTCGATCTCCGAGTTCGGCCTCGTCGAGATCACCCGCAAGCGCAGCCGCTCGAACCTCGAGCGGCTGCTCACCCAGCCGTGCCCCTACTGCGCCGGCCGCGGCCGCATCAAGGCGGTGTCGACGATCTGCCTCAACCTGCGCAAGGAGCTGCTGTCGCGGCCGCGCCCGGTGCCCGAGAGCGAGCTGCTGCTGCGCGTCCACCCCGAGGTGGCCGGCGCGCTGCAGCGCGAGGAGCGGGAGATCCTCGAGGACGTGGAGCGCACCCTCGGCGTCCAGGTGGTGCTGCAGGCCGACCCGGAGTTCCACCATGAGCGCTTCGACGTCTCCGAGGTCTGATGCCGGCGTGGCCACCGCCTTCGGTTTCGGCGGCTGGCACGGCTGGGTGGCCGAGCGCCACCGGCCGGCCGGTCTGCGCTCCGCCGTCGAGCGGGTGATCGACCCGGCGCACGCCGTCGAGACCCTGCACTGGGGCCGCAACTACCTCTACCTCGCCAGCTTCGACGCCGCCGGCGGGCCGCTGCCGCTGGCCGTCAAGCAGTTCCGCAACGAGGGCTGGCGGCGGCGGCTGAAACGCCGCCTCGGCGGCAGCAAGGCGGCGCGTAGCTGGCGCGTCGCCCGCGCCCTGCTCGACGCCGGCCTGCTCACCCCCGAGCCGGTGCTGCTGGTCGAGTCGGACGATGCGGACGGGCCGTCGTTCTACGCCTGCAGCCACCTCGAGGGCGTCGTCGAGGCGCGCTACCTGCTGCGCGCCGTCAATGCCGGCACCGCCGGCGAGGACTTCCCCGGCGTCGACGTCGACGCCGTCCTGGTGGCGCTGGCGCGCAGCGCCCGGCGCCTGCACGACGCCGGCTTCTGGCACCGCGACTTCTCGAGCGGCAACGTGCTCATCCGCTGGCCGGACGGCGAGGGGGGCGACGACGGCGGCCGGCCGCCCGACCTCTACCTGCTCGACCTCAACCGCACCCGCGCCGGCCGCCGGCCGACGCTCTCCGAGCGCAGCCGCGACCTCTCGCGCATGATGATCCACCGCCGCGAGGACCAGCGCCGCTTCCTCGACGCCTACTGGGCGGCGCCGGCTGGGGAGGGGCTGCCGCCGGGCGCCGAGCGCGGCGCGGCGGGGCGCCGCCGGCGCGCCTTCTACGCCCTCTACCACCACGGCTTCCGCGCCAAGAACGAGGCGAAGACGGCGCTGCGCGGCCGCCTG
Organism: uncultured Thermoanaerobaculia bacterium; assembly: GCA_964557755.1. GTDB lineage: Bacteria > Acidobacteriota > Thermoanaerobaculia > Multivoradales > JBCCEF01 > CAZLBJ01. The sequence continues at coordinate 2,273 of CAZLBJ010000391.1, read as the reverse complement.
CGCAGCGTCGTCCAGACGGCCAGGGACCTGGTGCTGCCGCGCGGCGCCCATGCCCACATCCCGCGCCCGCCGGAGGGCGCCACCACCCGCGAGCGGGTGGTGTGGGACCCGCTCTCCGACCAGCCGCACCTGCACGCCGGCAAGCTCCAAAAACACCTCTCCCGCCTCGCCGACGCCGGCGCCTACCTGGCGCAAGGGCGGGCGGCGGCGGCGGCGCTGCCGCGCGCCTGGGGGCGCTATCGCGAGCTCGCCGCGGAGCGCTTCGCCGAGCCGGTGCAGTTCGGCGGCGGCGGCGTCTGCCTGCGCCCGTGGCCGGACGACCCGGCGGCGCTGCTCGCAGCGGTGGACGACCTCGGCGTCCGCCACGTCCTCTTGCGCCTCCACCCCTGGCAGGACGGCCATGGCGCCGAGGAGGAGCTCGCCCGCGAGCTCGCGGCGCGCGGCCTCGACCTCGCCTTCAGCCTGCCGCAGAACCGCGACCTGGTGCGCGACCCTGGGCGCTGGCGCGCCGCGGTGGCGGAGCTGGCGGCGCACTTCGCACCCTACGGCCGTAGCTTCGTGGTCGGCCAGGCGGTGAACCGCAGCAAGTGGGGAGTGTGGCACGCCGGCGAGTACCGCGAGCTGGCGGCGGCGGCGTGCGAGGAGCTGCGGCGCCACGCCGGGGTGGAGGTGTTCGGCCCGGGGGTGATCGACTTCGAGCCGCTGGCGACGCTGGGGATCGTCAACGTCCCCGGCATGCCGCGCCTCGACGGGCTGGCGTCGCTGCTCTACGTCGACCGCCGGGGGGCGCCGGAGGAGCGCCAGATGGGCTTCGACGCCGCCGGCAAGGCGGTGCTGCTCCGCGCGATCGCCGACACCGGCCGCGCCACCTCGGGCAGCGGCGGGGACGGGGACGGCGACGGCGACGGGGACGGGGGCGGCCGCTCCTGGATCACCGAGGTCAACTGGCCGTTGCGCGAGGGGCCGCACTCGCCGGCCGGCCAGCTGGTGGCGGTGGACGAGGCGACGCAGGCCGACTACCTGGTGCACTACTACGTCGCGGTGCTGGCCGGCGGCGAGACGGAGCGCGTCTACTGGTGGCAGATGGTGGCGCGCGGCTACGGGCTGCTGTGCCCGGAGGAGGGCCGCCGGCTGCGCCGCCGGCCGGCCTACGAGGCGCTGCGCACGCTGGTCGGCCAGCTCGCGGGCGCGGTCTGCCACGGGCCGCTGCCGGGCGTGCCCGCCGAGGTGCGCGCCTACCGCTTCCACCGCGTCGGCTTTGGCGTTGGTGGCGGCGACCTGGTGGTGGCGTGGACGATCGACGGCAGCCGCACCGGCCTGCCGCTGCCCGCCGCGGTGGACGCCGCCTACGACCTCTCCGGCCATCCGGCGACCGGCATCGCGTCGCCGCGCATCGGCCCCTCCCCCACCTACTTCCACCTCGAGGCCTGACCGATGACCCCCCGCACGCGGCGCCGCCTGCAGCTCCTCGGCCTCCTCTCGGCCCTGGTCGTCACCGCCGCCTCCGCCGCCGCCATGCTCGACACCGCCCGCCTGGTCGAGGTCGTGGGCCTCGCCGCGGGCGCTTTCGGCACCGGCGCCAGCGTCGTCAGCCTGGTGAGGCGGCGGATCCCGTAGAATTCGACGAGGAGGTCCAGATGACGGCGATCAAGGAGCGCTACCTCACCGACGAACGGGGCGAACGCGTGGGCGTCGTCCTCGACCTCGACGACTATCGAATGCTGCTCGACGAGGTCGAAGAGCTCGAGTCGATTCGCGCTTACGACGCCGCCAGATCGGCCGGCGAGGCACCAATCCCGTTCGCTCAGGCCCTCGCTGAGATCGAGGGCGAGGATCCTTGAGCTATACGCTCTCGATCCTGCCGAGAGCGGTCAAGGAGCTGAAGCGTCTCCCTCCCGACGTTCGCCGCCGCGTCGTCGACCGCATCGGCGCGCTGGTCGACGATCCAAGACCTCCACAATGCCGCAAGCTCACCGGGCGTGACGGCTACCGCCTTCGCGTCGGTGCCTATCGCGTCCTCTACGACGTTGACGACGCGAGCGAGTCCATCGTCGTTCTCCACGTGGGTCATCGCAGCAACGTCTATCACTGAGCCTCCTGCAACCCGCGCTCGGGCGGACTCGTACACTGAACCTGGAGCCCGGTCCCCGTCATCCTGGAGGAGCCTCATGGACACCCTGTTCGCCGACGTCCGGTTCGCCCTGCGGCAGTTCAAGAAGCGGCCGCTGTTCGCGCTCGTGGTGGTGGTCACGCTCGCCCTCGGCATCGGCGGC
>CAZLBJ010000390.1:0-2925 GCA_964557755.1 uncultured Thermoanaerobaculia bacterium | reverse complement strand
AGGCGCTGGAGCGCGCCGACGCGCTCGGCCTCCACCGCCAGCGCGCCCAGCTCCTCAACGGCCTCGGCATGCTGGCCTACGCGCGCGGCGACTTCGAGGAGGCCGGCCGCCTGATCCGCCGCGGCCTCGCCGCCGCCGAGGCCGCCGCCGAGACCCGCGGCGACGGCGGCGACGGCGCCGCCGATGACAGCCTGGCCATCCACCTGCGCCAGAACCTCGGCAACGTGCTGTGGAAGATGGGCGACTACCCGGCGGCGCACCACGCCTACGGCGAGAACCTGCGCCACGCCGAGGCGACGCACGACCCGTGGGGCCAGCTCACCGCCGCGAACAACCTCGGCGTGCTGGAGGCGAGCCGCGGCGAGTGGCGGTCGGCGCGCGGCTTCCTGGCCCGCGTGCTGGCCATGGCGCGCCGCCTGGGGGCGCGCGAGCAGGAGGCGATGGCGCGCCTCAACCTCGGCGAGGTGGAGGAGATGCTGGGCGACTGGGCGCGGGCGCGCCGCCACCTCGACGGCGGCGTGGCGCTGCTCGCCGAGGCGGCGGGCCACCCGCTGCGCCCGGCGCTCTTGGCGCAGCAGGCGTCGCTGGCCCGCAAGCGCGGCGACGGGGCGGCGGCCGCCGAGCTGGCGGCGGCCGCCCGCGACGGCGCCGAGGCCGGCGGCGACCGTGACCTCGCCGCGCAGTGCGAGCTGCTGATGGGCCTCGCCGCCAAGGACCGCGAGGACTGGGACGGGGCCGCCGGGCACCTCGAGCGCGCCGGCGAGCTGGCCGCCCTCGCCGGCACCCGCCAGCTCCTGGCGCGGGTGCGCACCTCGCAGGCCGACCTGGCGCTGCGCCGCCGCGACACCGGAAGCGCGGCGCGGGCGATCGCCGACGCGCGGCGGCTGGTGGGCGAGCTCACCGACCGCCTGGCCGAGGCCAAGCTCGAGGTGATGGAAGCGCGCCTCGCCTCGCAGCGCGGCGAGGACGACGCCGCCGGGCCGCACTACGCCGCCGCCGTGCGCGCGCTCGAGGCCCTCGGCACGCCGTACGAGCTGGGGCGCAGCCTCTACGAGTGGGGCCTGCGCACCTGGAACCCCGAGCAGGCCGCCGAGCGCCTGCGCCGCGCCCTCGACCTCTTCGAGCGGCTCGGCGCCGAGGCCGAGGTGCGGCGGGCGCGCGGCGCGCTCGAGCGCATCGAGGAGCACGGCCGGCGCGGCGGCGACCGCGACCCGGTGCTCTACGAGGTGGTCAAGGTGGTCAACTCCACCCTCGACCTCTCCGAGGTGCTCGACCGTGCCATGGACCTCGTGCTCGAGCACCTGCGCGCGCAGCGCGGCATGATCGTCCTCTTCAACCCGCTGACCCGCGAGCTGGAGACGGCGGTGTCGCGCAACCTCGGGCGCGGCGGTGCCGACGAGGCCGGCGAGCTGTCGGAGAGCGTGGTGCGGCGGGTGATCGACGAGCGCCGGCCGGTGGTGACGGTGGACGCGCAGATCGACCAGCGCTTCCGCGGCGCCGAGTCGATCGTCGCCAGCAACATCCTCTCCATCCTCTGCGTGCCGATGTCGATCCGCGACCGGCTGGAGGGTGCGATCTACGTCGATCACACCAGCACGCGCGGCCTGTTCGAGGACGACGACGTGCGCTTCCTGGTGGCCTTCGCCGACCAGGCGGCGGTGGCGATCGAGAAGGCGCGCCTGTACGGCGACCAGGAGGCGGCGCGGCGGCGGCTCAAGGAGGAGAACGAGGCGCTCAAGCGCGAGATCCTCTCCAGCCACCACCTCGGCACGCTGATCGGCAAGGGGCGGGCGATCCACGAGCTCAAGGCGACGCTCGAGCGGGTGGCGCAGAGCGACTCGACGGTGCTCATCCGCGGCGAGAGCGGCACCGGCAAGGGCCTGGTGGCGCGCATCATCCACAACATCTCGGTGCGCCGCGAGGGGCCGTTCGTGCAGTTCAACTGCGCGGCGCTGCCGGAGACGCTGGTCGAGAGCGAGCTGTTCGGCCACGAGAAGGGGGCCTTCACCGGCGCCGCCGGCCAGAAGCCGGGCCGCTTCGAGCTCGCCGACGGCGGCACCATCTTCCTCGACGAGGTGGGCAAGATCTCGCGCGCGGTGCAGTCGAAGCTGCTGCGCGTCGTCGAGGACAAGCAGTTCGAGCGCGTCGGCGGCACCAAGACGCTGACCGTGGACGTGCGCATCGTCGCCGCCACCAACCTCGACCTCGAGAAGGCGATCGCCGACGGCGAGTTCCGCGAGGACCTCTACTACCGCCTCAACATCATCCCCATCGTGCTGCCGCCGCTGCGCGAGCGCCGCGAGGACGTCCCCTTCCTGGTCGAGCACTTCCTGCGCGTCATCGCCCGCGACCTCGGCCAGCCGGTGCGCGAGCTCGACGCCGACGTCCTCGAGCTGTTCGCCCGGCACCCCTGGCCGGGCAACGTGCGCGAGCTGGAGTCGGCGATCCACCGCGCCCTGGTCCTCTCCTCCGGCGACCGCCTGACCCGCGCCGACTTCGCCTGGATCGCGCTCCAGAGCGGCGACCCCGGCGCCGCCGCCGAGGCCGCCGTGGCCGGCGCCGCCGTGCCGGAGCTGGCCGACGGCGGCTACGAGGAGGCGTTGTCGCGCTACGACCGGCGCCTGCTCGAGACCGCGCTCGAGTCGTGCGGCGGCCGGATCCGCGAGACGGCGCGGCTGCTGGGCATCGCGCGGAACACGCTGAAGGCGAAGATGAGCCGCTACGGCCTGGACCGCTGACGCCGCTGCCCCCGACAAGCCCTGAGCGACGATGCTGCCCACTCACCGACGAGCCCTGAGCCTGTCGAAGGGCGGGGTCCGGCCGTGGGAAGGACCATTCGTCTGCGGGACGGGGAGGACCGGGGCTCCTCGCCCGGGGACCAGCGCGCTACGAGGAGGACTCCGGCCGGGGGCGCGCTTCGGCTTC
>CAZLBJ010000389.1:0-7656 GCA_964557755.1 uncultured Thermoanaerobaculia bacterium | reverse complement strand
GGGGGGGGGGGGGGGGGGCTGGGGCTGGGGGGCCCCCCCCCCCCTCCTCTTGGGCCCGCCCGCGCCCCCCCCCCCCCCCCCCCCCCCCCCCCACCCCGCCACCACCGCCCCTCCCCCCGTCGTTGACGTTGACGTTGACGTTCTCCGTTGACGTTGAAGTTCATGTCCTCACCGTTGCAGCCGCGCGTAGCGGCGCATGAAGCGGCGGTCGATCCGGTCCTTCAGCCACCAGGCCCAGCGGGCGTGGGCGGAGCGGCCCTTCCAGGCGAGCAGCGCGCGGCCGTCGCAGGTGTTCAATAGCGAGAGGAAGCCCAGTTGCGGCTCGTAGTCGACGCCCTCCGCCGCCGGGTCGCGGCCGGCTAGGGCGCAGGTCAGGCTGCGCCACAAGTGGGGCGCCTGGCGCACCGCGTAGACGCCGGCCTTCGGGGTGTCGGGACGGCTCGCCGGGGTGGCGCAGTCGCCGGCGGCGAAGATGCTGTCGTGGCCCGGGGCGCGCAGCGTCGGGTCGACCAGCAGGTAGCCGCGCGGATCGAGCGGCAGGCCGGAACCGGCGAAGAGCGGCGGCGCCGCCGGGCCGGTGAGCCACAGGGTGAGGTCGGACGGTAGGCGCACCCCGTCCTCGCGCCGCACCGCCACCGCCTCGACGGCGGCGACCGGCGCCTCCGTCTCCACGCGGATGCCGCGCTCGTCCAGCGCCCGCCGCGCCCGCCGCAGGAAGCCGTCGTCGTACCCGGCGAGGAGGCGGGGGCCGGCCTCGAGGATCGTGATCTCGCGCCGCACGCCGAGGTCGTCGAGCCGCCGGGCGGCGGCGAAGGCGACCTCGACGCCGGCCGCGCCGCCGCCGACCACCACCACCCGCCGCGGCCGCCCGCCGCCGCCGTCCCCACCGGCGTCGCCACCGCCGTCCCAGCCGTCCCCGCCGTCCGGCGCCAGCGCCTCGAGCCGTCGCCGCACCGCCACTGCCTTCGACAGCGGCTTGACCGACAGCGCGTGCTCGCCGACGCCCGGCGTGTCCGCCCCGGCGGCCGCCGAGCCGACGTCGAAGGAGACGAGGTCGTAGGGCAGGGAGCGGCCGTCCGCGAGCTCCACCCGCCGCGCCTCCGGGTCGACCGCCGCCGCCCACCCGAGCACCAGCTCGGCGCCGGCGCGGCGGGCGAGCGCCGGCAGCTCGAAGGCGAGGTCGTCCTCGGAGTAGAGGCCGGCGACGAAGCCCGGCGCCATCCCCGAGTAGTGGTGGCGCTCGTCCGGGCTGAGCAGCACGACGCGCGCCGGCGGGTGGTCGTCGAGCGCCAGCCGCCGCAGCACCTCGATGTGGGCGTGCCCGCCGCCGGCCAGCAGCAGGATGGGGGGAGCCGGCATGGCGCGATTCTACGGGCGCCCGAGGTCGTCCCGCCGCCCCCCGCAGGGGCGGGCGGCGCGCCGCCCGGCGAGGTGATGCGCCGCGCCGCCGGGCCGCCTACGCTCGACGGTGGGCCAATCCGCAACCCGGGTCCGATCCGCTCACCGCCGCCCGCGCTCCCGCGACCGTCCGTCGCGCCGGCGCGGCGGCCCACATCGGGAGTACCCCCAATGCAGAACGCCAAGCTTCAGCTCCACGGCACCGAGTACGAGTTTCCGGTCGTCGTCGGCAGCGAGAACGAGGTCGGCATCGACTTCACCACGCTGCGCGCCAAGACCGGCGCCATCTCGCTCGATCCCGGTTACGCCAACACCGGGTCGTGCACCAGCGACGTCACCTTCATCGACGGCGAGCGCGGCATCCTGCGCTACCGCGGCTATCCGATCGAGGAGGTCGCCGGGCACGCCAGCTTCGTCGAGGTCTGCTACCTGCTGATCTACGGCAAGCTGCCGAGCCGCGACGAGCTGGTGCGCTTCGACGAGCAGCTCACCCGCCACAGCATGATCCACGAGGACATGAAGAAGTTCTTCGAGGGCTTCCCGCCGTCGGCGCACCCGATGGCGATCCTCTCGGCGATGGTGGCGTCGCTGTCGGCCTACTACCCGCAGAACGGCGAGCTCGACCTCAACGTCGTGCGCCTGCTGTCGAAAGCGAAGACGATCGCCGCCTTCTCGTACAAGAAGACGGTCGGCCAGCCGTTCATCTACCCGCGCAACGACCTCTCCTACACGCAGAACTTCCTGCACATGATGTTCGCCGTGCCGGCGGAGCCGTACCGCGTGCCGGACGTCCTCGACCGCGCCCTGAACCTGCTGCTGATCCTCCACGCCGACCACGAGCAGAACTGCTCGACCTCGACGGTGCGCATGGTGGGCAGCTCGCAGGCCAACCTGTTCGCCTCGGTGTCGGCGGGCATCTGCGCGCTGTGGGGGCCGCTGCACGGCGGCGCCAACCAGCGCGTCATCGAGATGCTGGAGATGATCCGCCGCGACGGCGGCGACTTCCAGAAGTACGTAGACAAGGCGAAGGACAAGGACTCCGGCTTCAAGCTGATGGGCTTCGGCCACCGCGTGTACAAGAACTTCGACCCGCGGGCGACGATCCTCAAGGAGTCGGCCGACGAGGTGCTCTCCCGCCTCGGCATCGACGACCCGCTGCTCGAGATCGCCAAGCGGCTCGAGGAGGTGGCGCTGTCCGATCCGTTCTTCGTCGAGCGCAAGCTCTACCCGAACGTCGACTTCTACAGCGGCATCCTCTACCGCGCGATGGGCATCCCCACCGAGATGTTCACGGTGATGTTCGCCCTCGGCCGGCTGCCCGGCTGGATCGGCCAGTGGATGGAGATGGCCGACGAGCCGAAGGGCCGCATCAGCCGCCCGCGCCAGATCTACACCGGCGCCACGAAGCGCCCGTGGGTGGCGGTGCGCGAGCGCCGCGGCAAGGCGGAGGAGACGGCGGTCGAGACGCCCGAGCCGGTGCTGGTCTAGCCGGGCGTCACCCCGCGTCGTCGTAGGTCATCGCCGGCAGGCTGGCCATCTTGCGCAGGAAGGCGAGCTGGCCGACGTGGTACGACTCGTGGTGGAGCAGGAAGGCGACGCCGCCGAGCAGCGAGCGGTCCTCGATGCCGAAGTCGATCGGGGCCGCGGCGTCGAGCTGCTCGGCGCCGGCCGCCGCCATGCGCGCCGTCACCACTTCGCCCAGCTCGCGCCAGGCGGCGAGCACCCGTGCGACGTCCGGCAGCTCGGGGAAGTCGTCGATGCCGGTGCCCTCGGCGAGCTCGGGAAACGGATTGTCGACCTCCGGCCCGAGCAGGTTCGCGAGGTACCGGCGGGCGTCCACCAGGTGGGCGCCGAGGAACGCCATGTTGTTGTTGCGCGGCGTCGGGCGGTGGAGCGCCGCCTCGGCGCCGACGTCGCGGAAGCAGTTCACCAGCAGCCGGCTGTTGAGCTTCAGGCACGCCAGGTGGGCGGCCATGCGGGGATCGTGGGTCATCGGGCCTCCTTGCCGTGGTTGAGTATGATCCCCGCCATGCTCGCGGATTTCAAGAAGTTCGCCATGCGGGGGAACGTGGTGGACATGGCCGTCGGGTTCACCGTCGGCGCGGCGTTCGCCACCATCGCGCGCTCGCTGGTCGACGACCTGCTGATGCCGCCGATCGGCCTCCTGCTCGGCGGCGCCGACTTCTCCGACCGCTTCTGGCTGCTGCGCGGCGGGCCGGAGGCGCCGCCGCCGTACGCCACCTTCGCCGACGCCCAGGCGGCGGGGGCGGTGACGGTCAACTACGGCCTCTTCCTCAACGCCGTCCTCACCTTCCTGATCATCGCCCTCGCCATCTACCTGCTCGTCCACGCCGTCAACAAGGTCGAGGCGGAGATGGAGGAGCGCTTCGGCGAGGAGGCACCGCAGCCCGGCGAGCCGGCGGACAAGAAGTGCCGCTACTGCCTGTCGACGATCCCCTTCAAGGCCACCCGCTGCCCGCAGTGCACCTCGCAGCTCGGCGGCGCGGAGGCGGCGCCCTGAGCGGTTCCGAGGGCGGCGGCGCGGTACGCGCCACCCTGACGCGCCGCGAGCGCTGGCTGCTGCGGCTGCTCAACCTGTGGCCACCCTACCTCGGCGCCGGCGTGCGGGTGCGGCCGGTGCCCGGTCGGCGGGCGGTGGACGTGCGCCTGGTGCTGCGCTTCTGGAACCGCAACTACTTCGGCACCCAGTTCGGCGGCTCGCTGTACTCGATGTGCGATCCGTTCCTCTGCCTGCTGGCGCTCGGCGGGCTGGGCGGCGGCTACGTGGTGTGGGACAAGGCGGCGGAGGTGCGCTTCGTGCGCCCCGGGCGCGGCCCGGTGTCGGCGCGCTTCGAGCTGACGGCCGACGAGCTGACGGCGATCCGCCGCGACGCCGATCGCCTCGGCAAGGTGGAGCCGCGCTTCCGCGTCGAGGTGCGCGACGGGCAGGGCGAGGTGGTCGCCGAGATCGACAAGCTCCTCTACGTGCGGCGCAATCAACGCGCGGCGCCCGCCGAGGGAGCGGAGGGATGAGCCGCCGCCCGCCCCGCCGGCGCCGAGGCGCGGGCGGAGCGGGCGGGGTAGTGATTCACCTCAGTGCTTCACCTCAGTGCTTCACCTCAGCGGCCGTCGCCGAGGTCGTCGTTGAGGATCTCGCCGACGCCGATGGCGTCGGTGATCGCCGGGCCGCTCGAGTTCGACAGCTCGACGCGGAAGTCCTCCGTCGGCTCGACGTCGGGGTCGGCGATCACCACCACGGTGATCGTCTGCGCCGACACCCCGGGGTTGAAGGTGAGGGTGCCGGAGGCCGGCTGGAAGTCGACGCCGGAGGTGGCGGTCAGCGCCACCGTCGTGTAGTCGATGGTGTGGGTGTTCACCGCGTCGGCCGGGAACAGGCTGACGGTGAAGACGAAGTCGGTGTTCGACGCCGTCCCCTCGGGCAGCGACACGTCGTCGATGGTGAACGTCGGCTCTTCGTCGCCGCCGCCGCCGCCGCCGCCGCCGGCGCCGAACGTGTCGATGCAGATCGGCAGGCCGGTCGTGCTGTCGAATCCCTGGATGGCCTCGCCGTCGGGGCAGCCGACGCCGGCGAGCAGCGCCAGGACGCCGGTGCACGACGGCGCGCCGGCCGAGTCGAAGCCGGTCAGCACCATGCCGGCCGGACAGCCGATGTCGGCGAGCAGCGCCGCGACGTCGGTGCACACCACCGAGCTCGTCGACTCGTCGTAGCTGACGAAGACCTCGCCGTCCGGGCAGTCGAGGCCGGCCAGGATGTCGTCGTAGGAGACGCACTCGAGGTCGCCGGCGCCGTCGAAGCCGACCAGCACCTCGCCGTCGGCGCAGCTCTCTCCAGCCAGCGGGTTGGTGCGCTCGTAGGCCAGCCGCAGGCCGACGACGTAGACGTCGTTGTTCTGGACCGCCTGGAAGGCGAGGCCCGCGAGGTCGACGCCGGCGGCGAGCGCGGCGGGGAAGGCGGCGGTGACGTCGACCTCGGCGAGGTCGCCGGCGGTTATCGCCGCCGTGCCGCTGAGGCTGGAGGTGATGGCGTCGTGCGGCATGCCGTCCTGCGAGATCGACAGGTTCGCCTGCCAGTCGATCGATGCCGTCTTCTTGCCCAGCAGCACGACGTGGGCGGAGGTCAGCGACGCCAGGTCGTCCGGGATGGCGAAGCTGAAGCGCGCCTCGCCGTTGCTGGTGACGCCCCAGTCGCCGACCTCTTGGTCGGCCTTGTCGGCAGGGTGCACCCACATCTCGTCGGCGGCGGCCGGCAGGGCCACCAGGGCGGCGGCCAGCAGCAGGGCCACGGCTGCAAGACTGCACCGTCGGTTCAAGTCCATCTGGAAACTCCTCTCGTTCCTTACCCGTGATACGAAACCCCGGGACGGCACCAGACCGCCCGCGGGTCGATTTCAGGGCGTCATCGACCCCTGATGAAGTAGATATGTACACCCACTGTAGCGCACTTCGGGGTCGCCTGCCAACACGCCGCCGGGCGTTGCGGCAGGGGCGGCCGATCGCCTTGACACCCCCCGGAGGCGTCGGTATCCTCCCTCCGCTGTTGCGCGGACAACAAGGCTCGTAGACGTCCATCCCCGCCCGAAAGGCTGGTCGACGTTTGGCGCAGATCTTCTCGACATCGGCAAACCGTGCCCCGGCGGTGATCGCCCTGGCGGTGGCGGTGCTGGCGGTCGCGGCGGGGCTCGGGGTGTGGTGGTTCTTCTCCCCCGAGTACACCGACGTCGGGTACCGGCCGGAGCAGCCGGTGGCCTTCAGCCACCAGCTCCACGCCGGCGAGCTGCGCCTCGACTGCCGCTACTGCCACTACACGGTGGAGCGCTCGCCGGTGGCGGCGGTGCCGGCCACCTCGGTGTGCATGAACTGCCACACCCTCGTCGGCCGCGACCTGGCGACGCTCGCTCCCGTGCTCGAAAGCGCCTCCCGGGGCGAGCGCATCCGCTGGGTGCGCGTCCACAACCTCCCCGACTACGCCCGCTTCGACCACAGCCTGCACCTCGACGCCGGCATCGGCTGCTCGAGCTGCCACGGCGACGTGCGCGCGATGGCCGAGGTCACCCAGATGGAGCCGCTGTCGATGGGCTGGTGCCTGGAGTGCCACCGCGACCCGGCGCCGCACCGGCGGCCGGCGTCGGAGCTCACCGACACCGCGTGGCGGCCGCCGGCCGACCAGGAGCAGGTCGCCGCCCGCCTCGCCGCGGAGCACCCCGTGGCACCGCCCACCGCCTGCTCGGGGTGCCACCAATGAAGCCGGAGACCGGCCCCGGCGGGCGCGGCGGCGAGCGGCGCTACTGGCGCTCGCTCGACCGCCTGCTCGACTCGCCGGCGCTGGCCGGCGAGGGGCGGCTGCCGGAGCACCTGCGGCCCGAGCTGGCGCCCGGCGCCGACCTGCCGCCGGACGAGGTCACCCGGCGCACCGTGCTGGGGCTGATGGGCGCTTCGCTCGGCCTCGCTGGGCTCGCCGGCTGCCGGCGGCCGGAGGAGACGATCGTCCCGTGGGTGCAGGCGCCCGAGCAGGTGACGCCGGGGCTGGCGCGCCACAACGCGCGCACCGTCACCCTGGCCGGCACGGCCGCCGGCGTGGTGGTCGAGAGCCACGAGGGACGGCCGACCAAGATCGAGGGCAACCCGCGCCACCCGGCCACCGGCGGCGCCGCCAGCGCCTGGACGCAGGCGTCGATCCTCCACCTCTACGACCCGGACCGCCTGCGCACGCCGCTGCGCCGCGAGCGCGCGGTGGCGGCGGCCGGCGGGGCGGGCGAGGCGGCGCCCGAGGCGCCGGCGGCGGTGAAAGAGACCGGCCACGGCGCCGGCCGGGAGCCGGCGGTCCCGGCCGCCGCCGAGGCCACCTGGGACGACTTCGTCTCCTTCTGGACCACGAACGCCGAGACGCTGGCAGCGGACGGCGGGCGCGGCCTGGCGGTGCTCGCCGGCGTCCACGCCTCGCCGACGCTCGCCCGCCTCGCCGGCGAGCTGCTCGACCGCTACCCGCGGGCGCGCTGGGTGGCGCACGAGCCGGCGGCCGACGACGGCGCCTGGGAGGCTCTGGGCCGGCTGCCGGTGCTGCACCTCGAGCGGGCGCGGGTGATCGTGGCGCTCGACGCCGACCTGCTGCTCACCGAGGGCGAGGCGGTGGCCCACGGGCGCGGCTTCGCCGCCGGGCGGCGCCCGGACGGCGATGCGGGCGGCGATGCGGCCGGCGATGCGAATGGCGGCGGTGGCATGAACCGCCTCTACGTCGTC
>CAZLBJ010000388.1:0-2827 GCA_964557755.1 uncultured Thermoanaerobaculia bacterium | reverse complement strand
CGAGTCGAGGACCGCCGTCCCGCCGAGGATCCGCGCGATGAGGTCGAAGCGGCTGTCCTCGTGCAGGGGCACGACGTCGAGCGAGCCGGCGGGATCGATCGTCCTGCCGGCGAGGCGCAGTTGCACCGGGCAGCCGGGCGGTACGTCGACGTCCCAGGTCAACGTGGTGGCGGCGAAGGGCGCGACCTGCTGCGGATCGGCGGTGAAGCGGGAGACCCGGGTGTCGAGCAGGCACTCGAGCGCCATGTCGATCTGCGGGTCGAAGTCGGGGTCGCCGAGGTCGGGCATCGTCTGCGCCGAGACGACGAGGCCGGCGGCGAGCGCGAGCGCGGCAGCGACGAGCAGGACGGCAGGGCGGAGTGAGGGGATGAACGGTCGGTTCTGCATGGTCGGGGTCCTCCTGGACTGGGGTTGGCGATGTCCTCCCGAGAGCTGAGTCGCGACACCCGACGCACCGGCCGGCCATCGAAAAGATCGGGGCCCCGACGCGGCCGGGGCCGCCGGCGGGACCGTCAGGGGAATCGGGGTCACTGGCGCACGGAGGGTCCGGCGCGTTACGGTTCCGTCCATGAAGCAGCAGATCCGCATCTGCACCACGCCCGGCGGCGTGCGCATCGCCTACGCCACGGCGGGGCAGGGCCCGCCGCTGGTCAAGACGGCGAACTACCTCACCCACCTCGAGCACGACTGGGAGAGCCCGGTGTGGGGCCACTGGCTGCGCGAGCTGGCCGGCCGCCACACCCTGGTGCGCTACGACGAGCGCGGCTGCGGTCTCTCCGACTGGGACGTCGACGACCTGTCGATGGATGCCTGGGTGGAGGACCTCGAGGCCGTGGTCGACGCCGCGGGGCTGGACCGCTTCGCCCTCCTCGGCCTGTCGCAGGGGGCCTCGGTGTCGATCGCCTACGCGGCGCGCCACCCCGAACGGGTCGAGCGGCTGGTCCTCTGCGGCGGCTACGCGCGCGGCCGCTTCCACCGCGGCCTCGACGAGCGCCAGCGCCTGGAGGCGGAGACGCTGATCAACGCCATCCGCGTCGGCTGGGGGCGCGACAACCCCGCTTTCCGCCAGCTCTTCACCACCCTGCTGATGCCGGAGGGAAGCGCCGAGCAGAAGCGCTGGCTCGACCGGCTGGCGCGCATCTCGACGTCGCCGGACAACGCCGCCGCCATGGAGCGCGCCTTCTACGGCATCGACGTCACCGCGGAGGCGCCGCGGGTGGCGGCGCCGGCGCTGGTCCTCCACGCGGTCGACGACGCCGCGGTGCCGTTCGAGGAGGGCCGGCTGCTGGCCGGCCTGCTGCCCGCCGCCCGCTTCGTGCAGCTCGACAGCCGCAACCACGTGCTCACCGAGGAGGAGCCCGCCTGGGAGCGCTTCGTCGCCGAGCTGCGCGACTTCCTCGCCGCCGGCGGCGGCCACGCGGCCGGGCCGCCGTTCCCGGGCCTCACGCCGCGCGAGGGCGAGGTGCTCGACCTCCTGGCGCGGGGGCTCGACAACGACACCATCGCCGCCCGCCTGTCGGTGACGCCGAAGACGGTGCGCAACTACGTGTCGATCGTCTACGACAAGCTGGGCGTGCCCAGCCGCGCGCGGGCCATCGTCCTCGCCCGCGAGGCCGGCCTCGGCCGCGACGGCTGAGCCGCCCCCGGCCTAGTCCGCGGCCGGCCCGCGCTCGTCGCGCACGCCGCGCAGCCGCGGCAGCAGCATCGGCACCTGCTCGCGGTAGGCGCGGTAGCGGTCGCCGAAGAAGGCCACCAGGTCGCGCTCCTCGAGCTGCAGGGCGAGCAGGACGTAGCCGGTGGTGGCGGCGGCGAACAGCAGGTGGCCGACGCTCATCTCCGGCGTCGCCCAGAAGGCGATCAGGAAGCCGAGCATGATCGGGTGGCGCAGGTGGCGGTAGAGGCCCGGCGTCTGGAAGCGCGGCTTCGCCGGGTCCTTGCCGAGCGCGTGGTCGCCGACCTGCTTGAGGCCGAAGAGGTGGAAGTGGCTGATCATGAAGGTCGACGCCAGCACCATCAGCCAGCCGAGCCCCTGGAGGCCCCACAGCGCGATCCGGCCGGCCTCGGCTTCGACGTTCCACACCGGCGCCGGCAGCGCCCGCCACTGCCAGAACAGCAGTACCAGCACCAGGCTGGAGAGCAGCACGTAGGTGCTGCGCTCGATCGGCCGCGGCACGAAGCGCGTCCACCAGCGCTTGAAGCCCGGCCGTGCCATGCCGCTGTGCTGCACCGCGAACAGGCCGAGCAGCAGCAGGTCGACGAGCAGCGCCTCGCCGAGCGGCGCCGCCGGCCCCGAGTCGACGTGCTTCGGCACTCCCACGCCGGCGACGAAGCCGATGGCGTATAGGAAGGTCCCCAGGAACAGGAGGTAGGCGACGACCCCGTAGAGGAAGGCGGCGGTGCGTGCGATCATTTCGGGTCTCCGGAAAGGTGCGTGAGGGCTTGCTCGGCCACAGTCTAGGAGGTGAGCCGACAACTCGGCATGAGGCGCCTGTCCCGTCGCCGACGTTACAGGACCCGCATCCGGCCCCACGCCCGGGACTGGGGTCCCGAGCGCGCCGCCCGCGCTATGATGCCCCTTCGGCGCCCGCGCGGCCGGCGCCGGACCGCAGCGAGCACCCGTTCCACCGGACGTGAGAGGGAAGACCGTGGCCGAGACGCAGATCGTGCTCTCCGGGATGCGTTCCACCGGACGCACCCACCTGGGCAACTACTTCGGGGCGATCAAGAACTGGGTGGACCTCCAGGACACCGGGGTCTACCGCACCTTCTTCTTCGCCGCCGACTGGCACGCCCTGACCACCGACTACGCCGACCCGTCGCAGGTGGC
>CAZLBJ010000387.1:0-3804 GCA_964557755.1 uncultured Thermoanaerobaculia bacterium | reverse complement strand
GGCGCCGGCGACGCAGCCGAGGCCGAAGATCGGGTAGCGCTTGACGCGCGGCGGCAGCGCCAGGCGGTTCATCAGCCGCGCGTCGATCGACGGCGTGGCGACGCCGGTGACGGTGACGAAGAGGAGGGCGTCGACGTCGCCGGCCTCGAGCCCGGCGCGCGCCAGGGCGTCGCGCACCGCCGCCTCGCCGACCTCCTCGGCGACGCGGATCCAGGCGTCGTTGGCGGCGCCCCAGGTGGTCAGCCGGTCGTACTCGTCGAGCGGCAGCGCCAAGTGGCGGCCGCCGACCTTGACGTTGCGGTGCAGCCGCTCGAGGCGCTCGAGGTTGTGGTGGCGCCGCGCCCAGTGCTTCTGGAGCGCGGCGAGCAGCGTCTCCTGGTCGTAGTAGTGGGGGGGAAAGGCGCTGCCGACGGAGGCGATCCGCATCGCGCCGGCAGCCTAGCACGCGGCTCTTCAGGCCCTCCGCACGCCGCCGCCGCTGCCGCCCGTGGGCTTGTTCGGATCGGTGCCAGTGGTATCCCGCGGACTGTCGGTGGTCGCCTTCTTCCGCGTCTCTTCGTCGGTCTCGGGCTCGCGTTGCTCGTCGTCCTCACGCCGGTTCGAGTTCTGCCGGTTCATACGCTCTCCCTGAATGGAATGAACGAGTGGGCACCCTGCTCGAACTGATCCGGCGGCGGAGCGGAATGTTTACGCTCAGCGCGGCTCGCCCTGGAGCACGAAGGCGCCCCAGTGGTAGGGCGAGCGCCAGCGCTCCTGCCGCCACATCGAGAGCTGGGCGCGGCGCAGGGCGGCGGCCGGAGCGAGGCCGTCGCGGAAGTGGTGGCGGTAGAAGCGCTCCATCAGCTCCGCCGTCGACTCGTCGTCGACCTCCCACAGGCTCACCAGCACGCGGGCGGCGCCGGCGGCGAGGAACCCCTGGGTGAAGCCCACCAGGCCCTCGCCGCGGATCTCCTCGCCGAGGGCGGTGCGGCACGCCGAGAGGGTGACCAGCTCCGCCGGCAGGTCGAGCCGGTAGAGGTCGCGGCTGCGCAGCATCTCGGACTCCTGGGGACTGCCGTCGCGGCGCAGGCGCGAGAGCAGGATGCCCGAGGCCGCCGGGCGGTCGGCGTAGACGCGGGCGTGGGTGGCGAAGTGGACGACGCGGTAGCCGGAGAGGGCGCCGGAGACCACCGTGTCGCGGTCGGCGTCGAACCCGAAGGCGGTGAAGCGCGGGCCGGCGGGCGCCAGGGCGAGCAGCGCCTCGGCCTCGCGGCGCGAGTAGGGGAGGCGCTGGAAGCTCTCGCCGGAGCGCTCCAGGGCCGCCTGCCAGGCGCCGGCGCCGGCGGCGGCGGCGACGCCGTCGAAGCGCGGGTCGTCGGGCTGGAAGACCGGGTCGGCGACCACCGCCACCACCCCCGCCGCCGGCGGCCGGCCGGCGAGGCGGCGGCGCTGCGCCGCCAGCGCCGAGGCCGAGGGCAGCGACACGGTCTCGTGGGCGGCCATCAGCGGCGCGCCGCTCCCGGGCAGCGGCAGGGCGGCGAAGGGAACGTAGAGCAAGGCGCCGTCGCCGACCACCAGCAGGCGACGGCCCTCGGCGCCGAGATGGCCGGCCGCTGGGGCGAGCAGCAGGTCCGAGAGGTGCGCCAGGGCGCGCGCGGCGGGGATGGCGCCGGTGCGGCGGCGCCCCTCGGCCACCCGCGCGTGCGCCCGCCGCGCCGCCGCCTCGACCTCGGCGCGGGGCGGCAGCTCGTGCGTCTCGAAGACGTCGCGGCCGACCAACCAGAGGAAGCTCCGCCGGCGGCCCAGGTGGTAGGCGAGCAGCAGGCTGTCGTCGTCGAGCACCTCGCGGCGCACGGCGGTGAGGTCGAGCGGCTCGGCTGCGGCCGCCGGCCGCAGGCTCGACTCGGCGCGCTGGAGAGCGAGCTCGACGTCCTCCATGCGGCGCTCGACGGCGGCCACGTCGGCGACCGGCGCGCCGTCCCACACCAGGCCGATGCGCCGCCGCTCGAGGGCGGCCAGCTCGCCGGCCAGCTCGTCGCGGCGCTGCTCCGGGTCGCCGCCGGCGCCGCCGCCCGGGCGGCTCGGCACCGGCCCGGCGGTGGCCGGGCCGAGCGAGGCCAGGGTGTCGAGCAGGGCGCGGGCGCGGGCCTGCTCGAAGGCGGCGAAGGCGCGCTCGGCCCAGCCGGCGTCCGGGCGCTCCTCGTCGAGCCGCATCAGCAGCTCGACGCGGGCGTCGTAGTGGCCGTAGCGGCGGGCGAGCTGGTGGCTGCGCAGGGTGCGCGACGCCGCCCCGCGGCGCAGGCGCTCGACCACCGCGATCGAGCGCTCCACCACCTCCAGGCCCTCCTCGAGCCGGCCGGCGTCGGCCAGCGCGGTGCCGAGGCCGAGCAGGGTGTTGGCCTCCTCGCGGGGGTCGCCGTAGGCGATCAGCGCCGGCAGCGCCGCCTCGAAGCGGGCGCGGGCGTCCGCCGGGCGGCCGACGGCGAGGTCGAGCCAGCCGAGGTTGTTGCGCACGATGGCCGCCTCGAACTCCGCGCCGTCCTCCGCGAAGACCGCCAGCGACTCCTCGAGCGCGCGCCGCGCCCCGTCCCAGTCGCGCCGCGCCACCGCCACGTCGTGCAGGAACGACAGCGTCACGGCGACGCCGCGGCGGTCGCCGAGCCGGCGGTGCAGAGCCAGCGCGCGGCGGATCGCCGCCTCCGCCGCGTCGAGCTCGCCGCGGTCCTCGAGCACCCAGGCGAGGCGGGTGAGGGTGCGCGCCTCGCCGCGCGGGTCACCGAGCCGGCGGTAGATCTCCAGGGCGCGGCGCAGGCGTGCCAGGGCGCGCCGCGGCAAGCCGGCCGTGAAGTACTCGCTGCCGAGCAGGCGCAGGGTGACGGCCTCCTCGCCCTCCGGCCGCCCGAGGCCGAGCGCCGCTTCGAACTGGGCGAGCGCGGCCTCCGTCTCGCCGCGCTCGGCGAGCAGGATGCCGAGCTCGTGGTGGGCGACGGCGCGCTGGCGGCCGCGCTCCGGCGCCGCGGCGAGGACGAGGCCGCGCCGCCACTCCGCCTCCGCTTCGCCGCGGCGGCCGAGCAGGGTCAGCGCGTCGCCGAGGCGGGCGCGCATCCTGGCCACGCCGAGGGTGTCGCCGGCCTCGGCGTAGAGCTCCGCCGCCCGCCGCCACGGCGCCAGCGACCACTCGGGGTCGGCGGACTTCGGCGGCGACGCTTCGGCGCGGTCGAGGCGGGCGAAGGCGACGCCGCGCACCGCCTCGGCCTGGCGCACCAGCCGGCCAGCGGCCGCGAAGTGACCGGCGGCGGCGGCGAACCCGGCCTCGGCGGCGGCGAGATCGCCGGCGTCGCGCAGGTCCCGCGCCCGCGCGTAGGTCCGCTCGCCCTCCAGCCAGCGGTGGTCGGCGGCGGCGGGCGGGCGCGGCGGCAGGAGACGGACGGCGTACTGGCCGAGCTCGGCCTCGGGGTCGTCCCAGGTCTTCAGCTCGACGCGGTGGCGGCCGCCCTCCGCCGCGATCCACGGCAACGCCTCGCGGCCGCTGCCGCCGGTGGGACGGTCGACCACCAGCAGGACGCCGCCGTCCGGGCCGCGCAGGCGCACCTCGACGTCGGCGCCGAGCTGCTCGACCTCGACGACGGCGAGGTCGCCGGCGGCGAGGTCGAGGTCGAAGCGGTGGACCTCGTCGGCGGTGATGGTGCGGGTCAGCGGCGGCGCCGCGGGGTCGAGGTGGCGGGGCGGCGGGTCGGGGCGGCGCACCGGGACCGGCACCGCAGCGGGCGCGGCGGTGTCGGCGGAGCGCGGCGCCTCGCCGCCGCAACCGGCCGTCGCCGAGGC
>CAZLBJ010000386.1:0-7376 GCA_964557755.1 uncultured Thermoanaerobaculia bacterium | reverse complement strand
GAGGTGGCGGGGATGGCGCAGGTCACCGCCGGGTGGGAGACGACGAACTTGAGCAGGAGCTGCGGCCAGGTGGCGCAGCCGATCTCCGCCGCCCAGGGCGGCAGCGGGCGGCCCGCCAGTGCCCCGATCAGGGCGCCGCGGCGGAACGGCCGGTTGGCGATCACCGCGATGCCGCGGTCGGCCGCCAGCGGCAGCAGGCGCGCTTCCGCCTCGCGGTCGAGCAGGTTGTAGGTGAGCTGTACGAAGTCGAACCGCTCGCGCCTCAGCACCGCCTCCATCTCGGCGTGGCGCCGCCCGTGCGAGGTGGTGATGCCGGCGTAGCGCAGCCGGCCCGCCGCCCGGCGGTCGTGAAGGGTCTCGAGGTGCGCCTCCCAGGCCACCATGTTGTGCACCTGCAGGAGGTCGAGCACCTCGACGCCCCACAGCTCGTGCGAGTCGTCGATCTGGCCGCGGCCGAGGAGCTGCAGCGGCGTCCACACCTTGGTGGCCGAGAACAGCCCGCCGTCGTTCGAAAGACGCTCGAGGCAGGCGCCGACCACGCTCTCCGAGCGTCCGTACATCGGCGACGAGTCGACCAGGGCGCCGCCGGCGTCGAAGAAGCGGCGCAGCACCTCGACGCGGGTGTCGAGCAGGCCGCCGACCGGCAGCACGTTGAAGGTCAGCCAGGTCCCCATGCCGATCAACGGCAGCCGCTCGCCGGTGGCGGGGATCGGTTTGGTGATCAGGTCCTGGGGCCGCACCGCGGAGGCCTCCCCGGCGGCCAGGGCGCGCAGAGGCGCCGGCAGCGCCGCGGCCGCCGCCGCCACGCCGAGTCCCCGGAGGAGGTCCCGCCGGGTGGGACGGCCGCCGTCGCGGGGACCGGCGCCCTGGGGCCTCAGGTGAACACCGCCTCGTAGTAGCGGCCGTCGGCGTCCTCGGCGATCGGTACCAGGAAGATCTCCTGCCGGCCGACGTCCGGGTGCTCCAAGGGGTAGATGCCCTGGCCAAGGCGCACCTGCTTCGGTCCTCGGAAGGTGATGGTGAAGCCGCGGCGCTCGCCCTCCTGGGAGCGCTTGGCGGACGGCAGCTCCACCGCCTCGGTGAGCCGCACGTCGAGGCTGCCGGCGTCGCCGGCGTCGAGGCGGAAAGTGTCCTTCAGGCAGGGGGTGAAGTGCTCCAGGCGCAGGTCCTTCATCTCCGGCATCGGTCGCTCTCCCGTCGCGGCGGCGGTTCGGTGGTCGGAACGCGTCTTGCGTCGCCGATTGTGGGCGCCGGCCGCCGCCGGCGTCAAGCGAAACGATATCCTCCGCCCATGCACGAGGTCCCCCTCACCCAGGACGAGCTGGAGGTGACGTCGCTCGGACCGCGCCGCCACCGTTCGCCGCTGCCGCTCGCCGACCCCGCCGACGAGACCAGCGGCAGCTTCCTCCACGACGACGCGCGCGTGCTGCGCCAGATCGAGGTGCGCCGCGGCGTCGAGAGCGAGCCGCGGCTCACCTTCGAGCGCTCCGGGCCGCGCCAGGAGCTGTTCTTCGACCCCGCCACCACGCGCGCCGCCATCGTCACCTGCGGCGGGCTGTGCCCGGGCATCAACAACGTCGTGCGCTCGGCCTTCTACCAGCTCTTCCACCGCTACGGCGTGCGCCAGGTGCTCGGCATCCGCTACGGGCTGCAGGGGCTCAATCCGGCGGCGGGCAAGGCGCCGGTGGCGCTCACCCCCGAGCTGGTCGAGGAGGTGCACCGCAGCGGCGGCACCTTCCTCGGCTCCTCGCGCGGGCCGCAGAACGTCGCCCTGATGGTCGACTTCCTGCAGGACCGCGAGATCGACATCCTGCTCTGCGTCGGCGGCGACGGCACCCAGCGCGCGGTGCACGACCTCTACGAGGAGACGCAGCGCCGCGGTCTCGAGGTGGCGGTGATCGGCGTGCCGAAGACGATCGACAACGACATCCCGTTCGTCTACCGCTCGTTCGGCTTCTACACCGCGCTCGAGAAGGCGCGCGAGGTGATCCAGGGCGCCCACGTCGAGGCGCGCGGCGTCCACCGCGGCGTCGGGCTGGTCAAGCTGATGGGCCGCTATGCGGGCTTCATCGCCGCCGGCGCCACCCTCGCCTCGCAGGAGGTCAACTTCTGCCTCATCCCGGAGGTGCCGTTCGAGTTCGACGGGCCGGACGGCTTCCTGCCCAGCCTGGCCGAGCGCCTCGACGAACGCGGCCACGCCGTGGTGGTGGTCGCCGAGGGCGCCGGCCAGCACCTGATCGCCGGCGAGCGCGAGCGCGACGCCTCCGGCAACCCGAAGCTGGCCGACGTCGGCGCCCTGCTCAAGGCGGAGATCGGCGACTGGTTCCGCCGCCGCGGCGAGCCGGTGTACCTCAAGTACTTCGATCCCAGCTACCTGATCCGCAGCGTGCCGGCCAACACCGCCGACAGCCTCTACTGCGACTCGCTGGCGCGCCACGCGGTGCACGCCGCGATGGCCGGCAAGACCGACATCCTGGTCGGCTACTGGCACAACGTCTTCATCCACGTGCCGATCCCGGCCGTGGTGCGGCGGCTCAAGCGCCTCGACCCGCGCGGCGGCGTGTGGATGGCGGTGCAGGAGGCCACCGGCCAGCCGCGCCGCTTCGGCAGCCCCGACCAGCTCGACCACGCGGGGGAGCTGCGATGAGAAGGACGCTGCCGAGACGCGCCCTGGCGGCCCTCGTCCTGCTCGCCGCCCTCGCCGGCTGCCACACCGCCGGGCCGCGGGCGGTGCGCCACGCGCGGGTGGACTACAACGAGGCGATGACGGCGGCTTACAACGAGCAGCTCCTGCTCAACCTGGTGCGCCTGCGCTACCGCGACACGCCGCACTTCCTCGAGGTGTCGAGCCTGGTGACCTCGCACGTGCTGGGCGCCTCGGCGGCCGCCGCGGCGACGCTCGGCGGCGGCGGCTCCGACGTCGGCGTCTCGCTCGGCGGCAGCTACGAGGAGAACCCGACAGTGATCTACGCGCCGCTCACCGGCCAGGCCTTCGTGACGCGGATGCTCACCCCGATCCAGATCGAGACGCTGTACCTGCTGATGCGCTCCGGCTGGTCGATCGAGCGCGTGCTGCGCTGCTGCGTGCGGCAGATGAACGACCTGCTCAACGCCCCCGGCGCCGACGGCCCGACACCGGCCTACACGCCGGTCTACGGCGAGTTCGTGGACGCGGCGCGGGCGCTGCGCGAGCTGCAGGTGCGCCACCTGCTGCGGCTCGACGCGGTGCAGTCCGGCGGCGAGGCGGCGGCGGGTGCGGAGGCCGGGGCCGACGACCGGCTGGAGTTCTTCCTCGTCCTCGAGGAGGGCGCGCCCGGCGAAGCCCGCAGCGACGTCGAGGCGCGCCAGCAGCGCCTCCTCGACGCGCTCGGCGTCGCGCCCACCGCCCACGGCGACGCCCGCGTGGTGCCGCTGCGCGCCGGCATCGTACGCGCCGCCGGCGAGAAGGAGAGCGACGCCGTGCGCCTGCGCCCGCGCTCGCTGATGGGCGTCTTCTACCTGCTGTCGCAGGGCGTCGAGGTGCCGCCGGAGCACCTGCGCCAGGGGCTGGTGACGGTGACCGAGCGCGGCGACGCGGCGCCCGCTGCGTGGAGCGGCGGCTGCGGCCCGCGGCCGTGGAGCGAGGGCCTCGACTGGCCGCACACCGTCCTCGCCGACCTCTTCACCGTGCGCACCGCGCGGCGGCGCCCGGCGGACGCCTTCGTCGCCGTGCACCACCGCGGCCACTGGTTCTACGTCCCGGACTGCGACCTGCAGTCGAAAACCACCTTCGCGCTGCTCGTCCAGCTCTTCGCCCTGCAGTCGGGCGATCCCAAGGAGCGGGCGTCGGCGGTGGTGCTGTCGCTCGGCGACTGAGGCCGCGCGCCGTCTAGAACGCCGCCGTGTCGGCGCCGCCGCACAGACTGCCGGGTTCGTTGACGTACCGGCGCACGTCGTGCCCGCTCGCCGTGTCGGTGACCGTGATGGTGTAGCCGACGTCGGTCAGCGCCCCGTAGAGCACCCACACCTTGCCGTTGACCGGCGTGCCGTCGAGCACCTTGACCACCAGCTCGATGTTGTCCGGCTTGAAGAACCAGAAGAAGCCGCTGCGGTCGGCGTAGGGCACCGCGCCGCCGACGCCGGTGCGCTGGTTGTGCTGGTCCTGCCAGTCGACGGTCACCGCGTAGCGGCCGTCGAGCAGGCACAGGGTGGTGGCGTCCTCGACGCACGGGATGAAGGGATGCGCGGCGGCGGTGGCCCGCGCCGGCGGCGCCGCGTCGACTGCGAGGGCGCCGCCCATCGAGGCGGCCGAGGCGCCGTCGCTGTAGAACGCCGTGGTGTCGCCGAGGCCGCAGATCTCGCCGGGCGGGTTGTAGTAGGTGCGCCGGCTGCTAGTCCAGTGGTCGTCGACGGTCACCCAATACTCGACGTCGGTCAGCGCGCCGTAGAAGGTCCACGCGTGCCCGTTGATCTTGCCGCCGTCGAGCAGCTTGACGATCAGCTCGACGTTGTCTGGCTTGAAGAACCAGAAGTAACCGGAGCGGCCCTGCTCCGCGTCGGGGACCCGGTGGCCGACACCGGTTCGCGGCACGGCGTCCGAGTTGTGCTGGTCCCACCAGTGGACGCGGACGCCGAAGCGGCCTTCCTGGAAGCAGAGCTGGCTGTCGGACGGCTCACAGGGGGTCTCGTAGTAGGGCAGCTCGCCGGTGGTGAAGCTGGTGGTTTCGCTCCAGTCGCCGATGCCGGCGGCGGTCTCCAGCCGAACTCGGAAGCTGTAGGGGGTGTCCGGTTCGAGGCCCTCGATCTGGGCGCCGAGGCTCGTGGCATCGCCCCGGGCCACTTCGGTCCAGTCTCGGCCGGGGCTGCGGGCTTCCACGTGCGCCCATCCGTTCGCCTCGAACGTGGCTGCCACCCACCAGTTCAAGACGACCTGATCCTGCACGGAGTACGTACTGAGGTACTGAGGCGTCGGCGGGCGCTCCGTGCCCGTGCCGCGGGGAACCAGGTCGGCGAACATGCGGGTGCCGGCTGCGGTGCCGTCGCTGACCCACGGCTCGCCGCCGTGGAAGCCGTCGTCGGCGGTGAAGAAGAGACGGTCGCCGATGGCGGCGGCCGGTACGGAGGTGACGCCGAACTGCCAGGGGAAGTCGGCGACGTGGTCGACGCGGCCGCTGCCGAGGCGATGGACCCAGAGCTCGAGGGCGGTCCGGTGGGTCTCCAGGAAAAAGAAGATCGCGTCTTGGGCGCCGGTGACGGAGAGCAACGTCGCGTCCGGTCTCGGCGGGAAGGCCGCGAGCTCCGCCGGTGCGGTGAAGCCGTCGCTGGCCCACACCTCGAACGGCGAGCCCGCCGCCGGCGAAAACACCCAATACAAGTCGCCGTCGTGGATCATCGTCGGCAGTCCGAAGGCGCCGCAGTCTTCGGTACAGGGAGCGGTCAGCGGCACGGTGCCGTCCAAGGTGCCGTCCGTCCGCCACAGCGCGCTCGCCGCCGGATCGATGGGCTGGAAGAACAGGCCCTCGTCCAGGGTGGGCGCGAAGTGGAGCGGCAGCTCCTCGAAGCCGAGCGCGTGCTCGTAGTCGAAGTCGGTGAGCCGCCGTGTGCCGGCGGCGGTGCCGTCAGTGGTCCACAGCTCCTGGTCGTGCTGATTATCGTAGGCGAAGGTGAAAGCGAGGTCGCCGTGACCCCGCAGTGAGCTCGGCAGGCGGTTGCGGCAGCGGTCGTCCTGGAAGCGGGCGATGCGCGCGGGAGGCTCCGTGGCCGACCCGCGCCACAGCTGCAGATCGCAAAAGGACGACGAGGCGAAGAAGACCACGCGGTCGCCGCCGATCGCGGTGAGCGGACCCACGGCCTCCGGGTCGTCCGGGACGTAGCCGAGCCGGCGGGTGCCCTCGGGCGTGCCGTCGCTCGTCCACAGAGCCGTCTTCCTCGGCGCGTCCGGGGAGGTCTCGTGCGTCAGGACGAAGACGGCATCGCCGACGGCGGTGATCGAGATGAGATCGGCGCGCAACGGGGCGCTGAAACGCCGCAGCAGCACGGCGGGTGCGGCGCTGCCGTCCCAGCTCCACAGAGCCGCGCCACCCACGTTCGCTTCGTAGCTGACGAACAGGAGGCGGTCGAGGGCTGCAGAGTAGACTTGGTTTCTCCACCCGCTGTCTATGAAGTCGTTCCCTCCCAGCGGAGGCATCAACCGCGTGCCTTGCCCCGTGCCGTCGGTACGTCCCAGGTGCCACCTCGTGTCCACCGTCAGGAAGTACAGCTCCCCTTCGCCACCCTCGAGGTAGTGGAGGCCGTTGACGGAGTCCCTGATGGCGAAGGTGCCGGAGCGCGTGCCGTCGGTGCGCCACAGCGCCGTATTCCAGGGCACCTCGTCGGTGGGACTCGAGATCTCGAAGAGCACGAGGTCGCCGAGCGGCTGGAAGTTGCGCGGCCCGGAGCCCGAGCCGGGAACCGCTGCCGCGGTGGCGCGGTCCTCGGCGAGCGCCGGTACGCCGGCTACCGCCACGAGGACGCCGAGGAGGAGGAGGGAGGCCGAGCGCCGAGTCGCGGCGGCACGAACTACACGAAGACCATCGGGAAGCAACGGGAAGCGGTACGGCACGGGGGCGAAACCTCTCGGGCGGGGCGCCCGACGTCGAAGATCAAACGGTGGGAGCCCCGGTTGGCCGGCCTCCCGATATGCCGGTGCAGCATAGCAGGATGCAGCAGGCAAGGGAATACCCGAAATGCGAAATCGCTTGTTCCGCGAGCGCCGCCGCGGAGCTGACCGGCCGCACCGGCACGCAGCACCGGCCCCTTGCGCCCGCCGCCGCGGCCGGCTATACTCATCGTTCGCGCCGCGGGGGCAGCCGCCGTCCGCGGTGGCAGGGCCGATCGGGGGTTGACGGCGCCGAGAGGGGCTGCTACCCTCGTCAGGTTGTTCGCCGATGGTTCCCGCCCGGGAACGGTGGCGAAAATGTCTCGTCTGAACACGAACCCTGGACGTGCTCCGGGGCTTCCTGTTGTTCGCGGACGGCCCGCGTGTCCGGGGCGCACCGCGTTTCGCCGCGTCGTCGCGGCGCGTGGTGTGCCGTCCCCCGAGGACTGCGATGACCGAGAGGACCTAGGAGAGGCGATGCCGACGATTCACCAGCTCGTGCGCAAGGGCCGCGAGCGCGTCAAGACGAAGACCAAGAGCCCGGCTCTGCAGGGGTCGCCGCAGAAGCGTGGCGTCTGCGTCCGCGTCTATACGCAGACGCCGAAGAAGCCGAACTCGGCGCTGCGCAAGGTGGCCCGCGTGCGGCTGACCAACGGGATCGAGGTCACCACCTACATCCCGGGCGTCGGCCACAACCTGCAGGAGCACTCGATCGTCCTCATCCGCGGCGGGCGTGTGAAGGACCTGCCGGGTGTGCGCT
>CAZLBJ010000385.1:0-12593 GCA_964557755.1 uncultured Thermoanaerobaculia bacterium | reverse complement strand
GCGCCTCGCCGCCGGGCTCGCCGTACCGGTGCTCTTCCGCGGCTGGATAGGCCAGGACGACCCGCGGCTGCCGGAGATCTTCGCCCGCGCCGCCGTCTTCGTGCTGCCGTCGTCGTGGGAGAACCTGTCGGTGGCGCTCCTGGAGGCGATGGCCGCCGGCTGCGCGGTGGTCGCCAGCGACGTGCCCGGCAACCGCGAGGCGGCGGGCGAGGCCGCCCTGTTCGTGGCCCCCGGCGACGGTCCGGGGCTGGCCGGCGCCGTCCGCCGCCTGGCCGCCGACGCCGAGGCCCGCGGCACCCTCGGGGCGGCGGCGCGGCGGCGGGCGGAGGCCGAGTTCGCCAGCCGCTCGGTCGCCGCCCGCTACCTTGAGCACCTCGCGGCGGCGGCCGCGGGAGGCGCCCGGTGAGCCCCTGCCACGTCGCCCTCTGGGGGGCCTGGTACGGCAGCCGCAACGTCGGCGACCAGGCCATCCTCGGCACTCTGCCGCCGATCCTCGAGGCGGCGGTGGGGGAGCCGGTGCGCTTCACCGTCTTCACCGACGACGCCCGGTGGGTCGAGGAGTACGGCCCGCGGGAGAGCGGCTGCGCGGTGGCGGCGCTCCAGAACCGGCGCCAGCTCCCGCGCCTGTTGGCCACCCTGGCGCGCTGCGACCTGTTCGTGATCGGCGGCGGCGTGCCGTTCTATGAGCAGGCCTACCACCTGGCGGTGATGGCCACGCTGGTCGGCACCGCCCGCCTCGCCGGCACCCCCTATATGACCTGGGCGGTGGCGGCCCAGGAGGTGCGCCGGCGCAGCGCCCACCGCCTGTTCCGCTGGGTGCTCGACGGCGCCGCAGCGGTCACCTGCCGCGACGCGCGGAGCGAGGCGGTGCTGCGCGCCTCCGGCACCCGCCGGCCCATCCAGCGGGCGGCGGACCCGGTGTTCCGCATCGCCTGGGGCCGCGCCGAGGAGGAGCGCGCCGCCGAGCTGCTGGCGGACACTGCCGCCGCCGCCGCCGCCAGACGGCCGCTGGCGGCCCTCGTCTGCCGCCGCCTGCGCAGCCGTCACCGCTACGCGGCGGAGCACTACGACCGCAAGGCGCCGGAGCAGGTGGAACGCACCGTCGCCTGCTTCGCCGCCGCTCTCGACCGCCTGTGGGAGGCGGGGCTCGCCCCCGTCTTCGTGCCGATGAACACGGTGGCGCCGGACGACGACCGGGAGATGGCGCGGCGGGTGGCGGCACGCGCCCGCCACGGCCGGCAGGCACGCTTCGTGGACGCGGCGCTGCGCCCGGCGGAGGCGGCGGCGCTGCTGGCCCGCTGCCAAGTGGCGGTGACCAGCCGGCTGCACGCCGCGGTGCTGGCGGCGGTGGCGGGGGTGCCGGCGGCGATCCACGCCATCGGCCCGAAGCTGGCGGGGATGGCCGGGGAGCTCGGCCTCGAGGAGTGGATGCTGGAGGACGCCGCCGCCACGCCGGAGGCCACGGCGGCCGCCGTCGGCGACCTGGTGGCCCGCCTGCCGGAGGTGCGGCCGCGCCTCGCCGCCCGGGTCGCGGAGCTGCGGCGCGACGCCTTGCTGCCCGGGCGCATTGCCGCCGAGCTGCTGCGCCGGGGGCGGGCCGCCGCGGCCGAGACGGAGACGGCGGCGGAGGCGCGGCGGTGAGGGGCGGCCGGCCGCCGTTGCGCGCCGCCCTGGCGATGGTCCTCGCCGCGGCGCTGCTGGCCGGCGTCGGCACCGTCGTCGGCTGGCGGGAGATCGGCGCCGCGCTGGCCGCCGTCGACCTCCGCCTGGCGGCGCTGGCGGTGGCCCTCATCCTCGTCGTCCGCGGCGCCGAGACCCTGCAGATGACCTGGATCCTCCGCCGCTCGGGCCTCGCCGTGGGGCCGGGGCGCGTGTTGATGGCGAAGAGCCTGGGGGCCGCCTACTCGCTGGTCCTGCCCGGCGACCTCGCCGGCGGCGTGGTGAAGTGGTCGAGCCTGGCGGCGAGCACCGGCCGCGGGTCGGCGAGCCTCCAGGGGGTGGTCTACAACCGCGCCGTGCTGCTGGCGGCGGAGGCGGGCCTCGGCCTCGCCGCCCTGCTGCTGCGGCCGCCCTGGGACTCGCCGGCCGCCACCGCGGCGGTGGGCGCCGCCGTCCTGGCGCTGCTCGCCGTGGTCGCCCTGGCCTACCACCCGCGCACCGGGGCCGGCCTCGACCGCCGCCTCCTCGCCGTCGCCGAGCGCTGGCTCCCCGCCCGGGCCGGCCGCGGCGCCCGCGGGCTGTCGGCCGCCGCCGGTCCCTTCCGCGCCTTCTCCGGCCGCCGCCACCTCGCCTTCGCCCTCGGCGCCTGCGGCATCGTGGCGCTGCGCTGCCTGGTGCTGGTCACCTGGGCCGCGGCGCTGGGGCTGGCGGTGCCCTGGCTGGTGCTGGTGTGGCTCAAGGCGCTCCTCGGGATGCTGCGGCAGCTGCCGGTGACCGTCGCCGGCCTGGGGGTGCGGGAGACCGCCTTCGTGGTGCTGCTGGCGCCGTTCGGGGTGCCGCCGGAACAGGCCTTCGCCCTCGGCCTGGTGGCCTTCACCGGCACCGTGGTGTTCGCCCTCGTGGGCCTGGTGTGCCAGGCGCTGCTGGCCCTCGGCGTGGTGCGCTGGCGCCCCGACGAGGCCTCCGCGGCGGCGGCCGGAGAGCCCTGAGGTGCGCGTCTGCCTGATCGCCAACCAGATCGCCGCCTGGGGCAAGATCGGCGGCTTCGGCACCGCCACGCGTGCCCTGGGCGGCGCCCTGGCGCGGCGCGGCGTGGAGGTCGCCGCCGTGGTGCCGCGCCGCGCCGGCGCCGGGCAGGGGCGTCGCGAGGTGCTCGACGGCATCGAGGTCCACGGCGAGAGCGCCTGGCGCACGCTGGCCGGCGGCGCGGTCTTCCGGGACGTCGCCGCCGACGTCTACCACTCCCAGGAGCCGACGGTGGCCAGCCGCTGGGCGCAGCGGGCGGTGCCCGGGGCGGTGCACGTGGTCACCTGCCGCGATCCCCGGGATTGGCGCGACCACGGGGTGGAGCTCGTCCACGGGAGCTGGCGGCGGCGGGCGGTCTTCCCCGCCACCTGGGCCTACGAGGTGGCGCCGTGGGTGAAGGCGGCGGTGCGCCGCGCCGACGCGGTGCTCTGTCCGGCGCCCTGCCTCGAGCCCAAGGTGCGGCGCCTCTACGGCGTCGGCGCCCGCTTCGTGCCCAGCCCGGTGCCGCTGCCCGCCGCGGTGCCGGAGAAGCCGCCCCGGCCGCTGGTGCTCTTCGTCGGCCGCTGGGACCGGCGCAAGCGCGTCGAGCGCTTCTTCGCCCTCGCCGAGCGCTTGCCGGAGGTGCGCTTCGCCGCCGTCGGCCGCGCCCACGAGGCCGCCTACGACCGCCGGCTGCGGCGGCGCTGGGGCCGCCTGCCGAACCTCGAGCTGCCCGGCGAGGCCAGCCCCTTCGCGGGCGGCCTCGCCGCCTGGTACCGCGACGCCTGGGTGCTGGTCAACACCTCGGCGCGGGAGGGCCTGCCCTACACCTTCCTGGAGGCGCTGGCGCACGGCGTGGCGCTGCTCTCGGCCCACGACCCGGACGGCGTCACCCGCCGTTTCGGCGAGGTGGTGGCGGGCGACGAGTACGAGGCGGGGCTGGCGCGCCTGCTCGCCGGCGGCGCCTGGCGGGAGCGCGGCCGCCGCGGCGCCGCGTGGGTGCGGGAGGGTTTCTCCGAGGAGCGCTCCGCCACGCTCCACCTGGAGCTCTACCGGGCGCTGCTCGCCGAGCGGTCTGGCGGAGGTGCGCGGTGAGGGACCGCGGCGAGGGGCGGCTGCCCGACTTCCTGGTCCTCGGCGCCGCCAAGGCGGGCACCACCGCGCTGCACGAGTACCTCCGCCAGCACCCGGAGGTCGCCATGAGCCGGCGCAAGGAGCCCAACTTCTTCATCGCCGACGAGGAGCCGCCGCGCTTCGGCGGCCCCGGCGACCGCACCATCCTCAACCGCGACCTGGTGTGGCGCCTCGCGGACTACCGGCGGCAGTTCGCCGGGGTGCGCGGCGAGAAGGCGGTGGGGGAGATCTCGCCCCGCTACCTGAGCACCCCGGGGACCGCCGAGCGCATCCACCGCCGGCTGCCGCAAGCGCGGCTGGTGGCGGTGCTGCGGCAGCCGGCGGAGCGCGCCTGGTCCCACTTCATGATGCGGCGGCGCGACGGCTTCGAGCCCTGCGCCACGCTGGAGGAAGCGATCGCCGACGAGCCGCGGCGCGTCGCCGAGAACTGGGCCTCGGGGCGCTACCTCGAGCGCGGCTTCTACGCCGCCCAGCTCGCCCCCTACCTCGCCCTCTTCCCCCGCGAGCGGCTGCGGGTCTACCTCTACGACGACCTGGTGGCCGACCCCGCGGCGCTGTTCCGCGACCTCTTCGCCTTCCTCGGCGTCGACCCGGGCTTCGTGCCCGACACCTCCCGCCGCCCCAACCCTTCCGGCGAGCTGCGGAGCCCGCTGCTGCGCTGGCTGTGGACCCGCACCCACCCGCCGCGCGAGCGGCTGCGCCCGTTGCTGCCCAAGGCGCTGCGGTCGCGGGTGAGCCGCTGGGTCGTCTCCCGGCCCCTCGAGCGCCGCGCCATGCCCGCCGCCACCCGCCGCTGGCTCACCGGCCTCTACGCCGACGACGTCAGGCGGCTCGAGGCGCTCCTCGGCCGCGACCTCTCCGCCTGGCTGGAGGAGCCGGCGGCGGCGAGCAGCGGCAGCGCGGCGAGCAGGCCCAGCAGCCCGTAGAGGGGCGCCGAGTAGCGGGCGAGGCCGGAGGCCAGTGCCGATACCGCCCACATGTAGAGGATCACCGCCAGCACCGTCCACAGCGCCGGGTCGCCCCGGCAGCGCCGGAGCCACAGCGCGACGCCTGTCAGGGCGAGGAGCCACACCGGCGCGTGGAGGAGCAGGATCCAGCGGTCCCAGCGGCCGCTGCTCGACAGGTACCAGGCGCGGCCGAGGCGCGATGCGTAGAGGCCGGCCAGCGCCAGCGGGTCCTCGCGAACCCAGCGCAGGTGGAAGCGCGCGATGCCGGCGACGGTCTTGTCCGGCTCCTCCGGCGAGCGGCGCAGCGCCTCGGCGATGCGGTTGCCCTCCTGCCGGGCGACGCCGTTGTAGAACGAGGCGTAGAACACCGGCGCGGCGAGCGCCCCGGAGGCGCCCGACTGGCGCGTCACCAGCGACCAGGGCAGCAGGACGGCGGCCTGCGCCACGGCGGCCATCGCCAGGGCGGCGAGGGCGAGGCCGGCGGCGGCCGGCGCGCGGGACCCCCTGCGCCGGAAGACTCCGAAGGCCACCGGCACCAGGGCGACGAGCAGGAACTGCGGATTGGCCCGCACCAGCGTCGCCAGCCCGAGCAGGGCGCCGGCGCCGAGGAGGCCGCCCGCGCGCGGCCCCTCCGCCCGCTGCAGCTCGCCCACCAGCACCAGCAGGGCGGCGAGGAACAGCGGCTGGAAGAGCAGCACCGCCAGCTCCTCGGCGCTGGCCAGGGCGAAGAGCGGCGCCGCGGTGAGCCCCAGCCCGGAGGCGACGGCCAGCCAGCGGTTGCGGGTGAGCCGCGCCCCGAGGCGGGTGGAGAGCACGCCGGAGGCGACGAAAGGGAGGGGGTCGACCAGCAGCTTCCCCCACCAGTAGGGCAGCCCCAGGGCCTGGGTGAGCAGCCACTTGAAGGCCATGTAGTAGCCGAACAGCGGCGGCCAGATGGCCAGCGTGGGGTAGCCCTGGTCGAGCACCTGGCGCATCACCCAGACGTGGTCGTGGTTGGGCTCGAAGTCGAAGTTGCCGGTGCGGACGGCGACCAGGAGGGCGACCACGTGCAGCGCCAGGAAGGCCGCCACCAGCAGCGCCCAGGCGCGCCGGCCGAGGCGGCCGCCGGCGGCGTCGGCGAAGGGGAAGGGCCAGGGGGAGGGCCGAGGGGAGGTACGGTCCGGGCGCACGGCGGGGAGGGACGCTATCACGCAGGCGCCGTTCCCGAGGCCGGCATCCTGCTAGCATCCCCTGCAGCCGAGCCAACCACCCGAGGAGCCCTCTTGTCCCACCTCGAAGACGCCCTGGAGTACTTCACCGCCGCGTCCCGGCTCATGGACGTGCCCCCGAACATCGAGAAGCTCCTCACCACGCCGATGCGCGAGCTCAAGGTGGAGGTGGCGATCGAGATGGACGACGGCCGGGTGGAGGTGTTCACCGGGTACCGCGTGCAGCACAACAGCGCCCGCGGGCCGTTCAAGGGCGGCATCCGCTACCACCCCGAGGCCGACGACGACGAGGTCAACGCCCTCGCCAGCCTGAT
This sequence comes from uncultured Thermoanaerobaculia bacterium, assembly GCA_964557755.1. Taxonomy (GTDB): domain Bacteria; phylum Acidobacteriota; class Thermoanaerobaculia; order Multivoradales; family JBCCEF01; genus CAZLBJ01. The sequence continues at coordinate 6,326 of CAZLBJ010000385.1, read as the reverse complement.
GACCTGGAAGACCGCCGTCGTCGGCATCCCGTTCGGCGGCGGCAAGGGCGGCGTCAAGGTCGACCCGCGCACGCTGTCGCCCGGCGAGCTGCAGCGGCTCACCCGCAAGTTCGTCGACCAGATCCAGGTGATCATCGGCCCCGCCCTCGACATCCCCGCTCCCGACGTCAACACCAACGCCCAGACCATGGCCTGGATCGCCGACCAATACGCCAAGTACCACGGCTTCCAGCCCGGCGTGGTCACCGGCAAGCCGGTGTCGATGCAGGGCTCGGAGGGGCGCGAGGAGGCCACCGGCCGCGGCGTCGCCCTGTGCGCGAAGTGGGCGCTCGAGGACCTCGGCCGGCCGCTCGAGGGCGCCACCTTCGCGCTGCAGGGCTTCGGCAACGTGGGGAGCTGGGCGGCGCGCATCCTCTCCGAGTGGGGCGCGAAGCTGGTCGAGGTCGGCGACCACCTCGGCTACCTGTCGAACCCCGAGGGCTTCGACGTCGAGGCGCTGCTGGCCCACAAGGCGGCCCACGCGCAGGGCTCGGTGGAGGGCTTCCCCGGCGCCGACGCCAGCTCCGCCGAGCAGCTCTTCGCCGCCGACGTCGACGTGCTGATCCCCGCCGCGCTCGGCGGCGTACTCACCGCGGAGGTGGCGAGGACGGTGCGCGCCAAGGTGATCGTCGAGGGCGCCAACGGCCCCACCGTGCCGGAGGCCCACCGGCACCTGGTGGGCAAGGGCGTCTACGTGGTGCCCGACATCCTGGCCAACGCCGGCGGCGTCACCGTGTCGTACTTCGAGTGGGTGCAGAACAACCAGCGCTTCTACTGGGAGCTCGAGGAGGTCAACCAGCGCCTCGAGAAGGTGCTGCGCAAGGCCTACGACCGCGTCAACGGCCTCGCCGAGGCGCGCAAGCTCGACCACCGCATGGCCGCCTTCGTCCTTGCCATCCGCGAGGTCGGCGCGGCCACCGCCATGCGCGGCCTGCATTGATATCCTGCCCGGGACCGAGGAGACCCCCCATGAGCGAACCCACCACCAAGGACCCGGCGGCCGAGGCGGCGGCCGGCGACCCGACGCGGCGCTTCCGCGACTTCCCCCTCTTCCAGGGCCTCGACGAGGCGCAGATCGCCGACTTCCTCGCCAAGGGCGAGTGGCTGGAGCTGCCCGCCGGCGAGGTGTTCATCGACCAGGGGGAGCGCGGCGGCAGCGTGTTCTTCATCAGCGACGGCCGCCTGGAGGTGTTCGGCCGCGACGAGCAGGGCCGCGAGCACGCCCTGGCCGAGATCGAGGCGCCGGCGGTGGTGGGGGAGGTGGAGTTCCTCACCCGCGAGCCGCGCGCCGCCTCGGTGCGCGCCAAGACGGCGGTGCGCGGCTTCGCGCTCAGCGGCGACCGCATGCGCGAGCGCCTGGAAACCGGCGACCCGGTGACCCGGCGCGTCTTCTTCTCGATGGCGCGCGTCCTCGCCCGCCGCCTGGCGGCGATGAACCGCAAGTTCATCGAGCTCGACCAGCGCGGCCCCGGCGCCCGCTTCGACGAGCTGCGCGACTTCCAGACCCGCCTGATGAGCGAATGGACGATGTGACGGCGGCCGGTGGCGGCCGCGTGTGAGTAGGGAGGGCGAGGCCGGGGGCCGGCTCGGCGGAACCGGCGCCCGGCGTCGCGACGGGCGCGCCGTTACGAGATGTCGATCTTGCGCGGCTTGGCCTCTTCCATCTTCGGCACCGTGATGGTCAGCACGCCGTCCTTGAACTTCGCCTGCACGTTGCCGGAGTCGACCCGGCTGGGCAGGCTGAAGGCGCGCGTGAAGGTGCCGTAGGTGCGCTCGACGCGGTGGAACTGCGCCTCGTCGACCTCCTTCTCGAAGCGCCGCTCGCCGGAGAGCTTGAGGATGTTGTCCTCCAGCGTGATGTTGACGTCTTCCTTCGACAGGCCCGGCAGCTCGGCGTAGACCAGGTAGCAGTCGTTGGTCTCGCGGATGTCGACGGCGGGCGACCAGGTGCGGTTCGACGCCTCCTGCGTGGACTCGCCGTTGAAGAACGAATCCATGAGCTGAACGAACGGGTCGCGGCCGGTCAGCCAGGGGCGGTGGGGGGTGCGGGTGATCATGTTCGTACGCGTCATGATGAGTTCTCCTTGTTCTTCGGCATTGGTTCGTTTCGGGCCGGTGTCGCGTTCTCGTCTTCCGGCCGAGTCACGATGATGATAGGCGAAAGCTCAGAGTTTGTCAAGTGACAGGTCATGTAATCTCAGTGTATTGGACTCAGGTACTGGGATGCACTCCACCCTGCTGGTGGAAAAGAGACGCGCGAGGCCGCGCCGCTCAGGCTTCGAGGACGGCGCGGTCGCGCAGCAGGTCGGCGGCGGGGGAGAGGGGGGCGTAGGTGAGGATGGTGTTGATGCGCTCGACCGCCTTCACGTGGTCGCCCACCGCCTGGTAGAGCAGGACCTCGGCGTAGAGCTTGTCGGCCAGCGTGTTCATGCGCTCGGCGACCACCTCGGAGTACTGGCCGTCGGGGAAGCGGTCCATGTACTCGGCGCCGTTGTCGACGTCGGTGAAGACGCCGGCGCGGGCCTCCAGGCGGCCGGCGGCGAGGGCGGCGAGCTCCTCGTCGTGAGGTTGACCGGCCAGCCGCTGCAGGGCGGCGAGGCGGTCGAGCTCGGGAGTCAGGAGCTTGAGGCCGCGGGCGGCGCGCTGCGCCTCGCCGCTCTCCGGCGCCTCCTCCATCGCCTTGAGGTAGTGGCCCACCGCCTCGGTGGGGCGGCCCAGGCGGTTGTGCGCGTCGCCGAGCAGCAGGGCGACGCGCGGCACCTCGGCGGCCTCCGGCCAGTTGGAGAGGAAGCGCTCGAGGAACGGGGTCTCGAAGACGTCCTCCGCGAGGATCGCCTGCGCCTTGGGGTAGAGGTCGGAGGCCTGCGCCTCGAGCGAACCCTTCTCCTCGCCCAGACGGCGCAGGAACGGCGTGCCCGGCGTCAGCTCGCGCACCTCGCCCTCCTGCTCGAGGTAGGCGCGCACCACGCGGCCGTAGTCGCGCTCGAGCGGCTGGCGGGAGAGCTCCTCCTGGCGCAGGCGGTGGAGCTTGGCGAGGCGGATGCGCTCCGCCGCCGTCCCCTGCGGCCAGGCGGCCAGCGCCTCGTCCTCGACGAAGCGCGCCGTCCTGCGCGAGATGCTGCCCGTCTTGTCGTCGTAGCCGTCCTCGCCGCTCACCGTGGCGCCGCCCAGCCAGGTGAGCAGCGTCGCCTGGGTGCGCAGCCGGAAGTCGTCGGCCGAGGCCGGCGTGTCGTCGCGCTTGAGCAGCTTCGCCCGCGCCTGCCCGCTGCGCACGCGCTCGTCGAAGAAGGGGTGGGTGCTCCAGTAGCCGTACTTCTTCGACTGCGGGATGCGCGCCTGCATCAGCGCGAACAGGCGGTTGGCGCCCTGCGGGTCGAAGCCGGCGCCGGCGGCCCAGCGCTGCCCCTCCTCGTCGGACTGGTCCTCGTGCTCGCGCGAGAAGCGGCGCAGCAGGAGCTGGGGCAGGATCAGGCTGGCGGCGGCCGCCCCCTGCACCATGTCGGCGCGGTCCTGGGCGCGGCCCTGGTTGCCCACCGGGTCGTAGGGGTCGTAGCGGTCGTCGGAGCCGTCGGCGCCGATCATGACGCCGACCAGCAGCGCCTGGCCGAGGACGTTGAGCCAGGTCGACCGGCGCTGCATCTTGGTGTGGTGGTCGAGCACCACGTGGGCGATCTCGTGGCCGAGCAGCGCCGCCAGCATGTCGTCGTCGAGGCCGAGGTCGAGCATGCCGCGGGTGACGAAGAGGTGCCCGCCCGGCAGCGCGAAGGCGTTGGGCTCCGGCATGTCGATGGTGTGGAAGGTGAGCGGGAAGGCGGTGAAGCGCGACTCCTGGGCCACCCGGTAGCCGATGCGGTTGACGCGCGCCAGCTCGCTCTTGTCGGCGTGCGGCCCGTACTCGTCGACGGCGCGCCGCGCCACCTCGAGGCTCTGTTCGAACAGCTCCGGGTTCTTGATCTTCGGCGCCGGCGCGTCGGTGACGGCGCCGGCGGCGGGCGCCCAGGCGGCGAGGAGCAGCGAGGCGAGGACGAGGTGGCTGAGGGCGCGGCGCATCAGGGTCTCCCGTCGGGCGGTGGCTCGGAGGGTCGGGCGCGGCTGGCGCTTCAGTGGGGTCAACAGGGCGGCGGAGCGGAAAATTCGGCGCGCGCCGGCACTGCACCCCCAGTGCAACCCGCGGCGCGCCGGCTTCCTGCGGCCGGTGCGTCAGCCGCCGCCCGGCACGTCGCCGGCCACCGCCGGCACCGAGGGAGCGGCGTCGGCGGGTCGCTGCAGCGGGCGCAGGCGCATCGGCTGGCCGGGCAGCGGCTGCGCAGCGTCGACCGGCGCCACCGGCCGCGGCAGCAGGATGCCGCCGGAGATCACCATGCGCACCCCCTCCTCGACGGTGATCGGCAGCGCGATCGTCTCCTGGCGCGGCACCAGCAGCAGAAAGCCGCTGGTCGGGTTGGGGGTGGTGGGCAGGAAGACCATCAGCAGGTCGTCCAGGCGGTCGTCTAGGTGGCCCCAGCGGGCGCCGGCGGTGACGAAGGCGATGGCGAAGACGTCCTTCTTCGGGTACTCGACGAGCACCACGCGCTTGAACGCCTCGGTCTGGTCCTTGGCGATGACCTCCAGGATGCCCTTGGTGCCGCCGTAGATCGACTTGGCCACCGGGATGCGCCGGATGAGGCCCTCCATGGCGTGCACCAGCCGGCTGCGCGACAGCCAGCCGAGGAGCAGGACGACGATCGCGGTGAGCAGCAGGCCGAGGCCGGGGACGTGGATGTCCGGCCGCTCGAGGGCGGCCGCCAGCACGCGGTTGACCAGCGGCGCGAAGATGCCGTCGAGGAGCTGAAACAGCTCGCGCAGCACGAACACCGTCAGCGCCAGCGGCACGAGGATCAGCAGCCCCGCCAGGACCGTCTTCCTGAATCGTCTGCGCCAGCTCTCCATCGTCGGGCCGCCTCCTCACGCCCTCGTGTGCCAGGGTACCAGCTCTCGATGCCCCTTCGTACGCAGGAAACACGCCAGGCGTGTGTTAGTTTCCCGCTCCATGAGCGAGCTGACCATCGAAGTGGCGACGGCGCGCGCCTCGATGGCGGAGGCGAAGCCCCACCTCGACGCCGCTCTGCACGAGCAGTTCCCCGGCGGCATGCTGCGGCGGCGCTGGCAGGGCGACGTGCTCGAGCTCAGCGGCCCGGGCGCCAGCGGCAGTATCGTCTACGAGGACGGCCGCCTGGTCGGCCGCGCCGCGCTCACGCCGCCGGCCAGCCTGATGCGGCCGGTGATCGAGCAGAAGATCACCGCCGCGATGAAGAAGGCGGCGGGCTGAGCGCCCCGCCCCCCCTCCCCGATCTCCTGGCGCGGTGGGCCGCCGAGACGCCGCACCGCCCCTGGCTGTTCCTCCCCGAAGGGCTCGACTGGCGCTGGCGCTCCTGGGCCGAGATGGCGGCGCGGGTCGAGGCGTGGGGGACGGCGCTGGGGGAGAAGCTGGCGGCGGCCGGTGTGGAGCCGGGTACCGGAGTCGCCTTCCCCTGCCCCGGTTCTCGACCGGTGCCCCGCGAGCTTGCCGTCGCGCCGCTCACCGCTGTGGCGGTGGACCTCGCCCTGCAGGCCGCCGGCTTCGTGCCGGTGCCGGTCGCGGTGGCGGCGGAGGGTGGAGAGGGGGCCTGGGAGCGCGCGGCGGCGGCGCGCGGCGCGGTGGGCGCCGTGGGGCGCGAGGCGGACTTCGACGCCGACCGAGCGGCGAGAGGGGAAGACGTGGGGCCGCCGGCGGCTGGAGGTGCGGGGGAGGCCGGCCTCGCCGCCTGGAGCGCTCGGGCCGTGGCGGCCGGGCCTGCGAACGCGACGGCGCCTCGGCCGCCCCTCCCGAGCCCCTCCCTCGCCGATCTGTTCGCGGCGGCCGAGATGCTGGAGCGCACCGCCGCCGGCGCCGCGCCGCACCGCGAGGTGGCGGTGACCACGGCGGCGCTGGAGCGCCCCGGCGAGCGGCTGCTCGTCGCCTGGTCGCTCCTCGCCGGCGCCGCCCTGGTGCTCGAGCCGGAGCCGGCGGCGCGGGTGGCCACCGCCGTCTGGGCCCGCCCCACCCTCTTCGCCGGCGACGTCGCCGAGGCCGAGCACCTCGCCCGCGAGGCCGAGAGCTGGCAGCGCGAATGGCGAGACGGCTGGACCGCCCGCCTCCGCCGCCGCCTGCGCAAGACCCCCGGCAAGCCCTCCCGCCCCTTCGGCCGCCTCCACACGGTCGTCATCGACGCCCCGACCGCTCCCGACCCCTCCTTCTGGCAGCGCCACGGCGTCACCTGCCACCGCCT
>CAZLBJ010000384.1:0-2862 GCA_964557755.1 uncultured Thermoanaerobaculia bacterium | reverse complement strand
TTGTGAGGTCGAGAATGGCCGGGAAGCCGCGTCGAAATCTCTGCACGCCTCCTTCTGTTGGAGAGATTGACCGGAGCGAAGGAATCGATTAGGGTCTTCAGAACTTGTACCCCGTCTGATCAGCCGCAAGGCCTCGGGCGGGGTTATTCTTTTTGGAGGGAGATTTCCGCGAATGCCACAGGGCGCTCTCGAGGAACCTGCGGTCAAGCGGGTTGCGGCCTTCGTGGATGGCCAGAACCTGTTTCACGCCGCTCGGGAGGCGTTCGGTCGTCGATATCCGGATTTCGATCCCGAAGCGCTGGCTCGCCGAGTCTGCGAAGACAAGGGCTGGAAGCTCCGCGAGCTCCACTTTTACACGGGCGTTCCCGACGAGCGGGACGACCCGTTCTGGAACGCCTTCTGGAACTCGAAGCTGGCCAAGCTCGGCAGTCGAGGGGTGCACATCTTCCGGCGGGCACTCCGCTATCACGAGAAGACCCTCAAGCTGCCCGATGGAACCAGCCACACCTTTCGCGCCGGCCATGAAAAAGGAACCGACGTTCGGCTCGCTCTGGACGTCGTTCGCTTGGCACTGGAGAACGCCTTCGACGTAGCCCTCGTCTTCAGCCAGGATCAGGACCTCTCCGAGGTGGCCGAGGAGATCCGGCTGATCGCGAGGCGGGAACAACGGTGGCTGCGTATAGCATCGGCGTTCCCGATCAGCGACCAATCGGTCAACCGGCGCGGGATCGACAAGACGGACTGGATCAAGATCGACCTAGAAATGTACGAGGCCTGCCTGGACCCGATGGACCACCGTCCCAAGCACTTCCGAGATTGATCCGTCATGCGCAGCCACGAGATCCGCGACAGCTTCACCGAGTTCTTCGCCGCCCGCGGCCACCGGCGCTTCGCCAGCGCGCCGCTGGTGCCGCACGGCGACCCGACGTTGCTATTCTTCAACGCCGGCATGGTGCCCTTCAAGGGCTACTTCCTGGGCGACGAGGAGCCGCCGGCGCGGCGCGCGGTGTCGGTGCAGAAGTGCCTGCGGGTCTCCGGCAAGCACAACGACCTCGAGAACGTCGGCCCCAGCCCGCGCCACCACACCTTCTTCGAGATGCTGGGCAACTTCTCGTTCGGCGACTACTTCAAGCAGGAGGCGATCGAGTACGGCTGGGAGCTGGTGACCGAGGTCTGGGGCCTCGACCCGGCGATCCTCTTCGCCACCGTCTTCCGCGAGGACGACGAGGCGCACGCCCTGTGGCGCCGGGTCTCCGGCCTGCCGGAGGGGCGCGTGCTGCGCTGCGGCGAGAAGGACAACTTCTGGGCCATGGGCGACACCGGCCCGTGCGGCCCGTGCAGCGAGATCTTCGTCGACACCGATCCCGGCGCCCCCGAGGTGGGCTGGGAGGAGGGCACCGACAGCGGCCGGTACCTGGAGATCTGGAACCTGGTGTTCATGCAGTTCGACCGCGGCGCGGACGGCGCGCTGAAGCCGCTGCCGCGGCCGTCGGTGGACACCGGCGCCGGCCTCGAGCGGGTGTCGGCGGTGCTGCAGGGCGTCGGCTCGAACTACGACACCGACCTCTTCGGGCCCATCCTCGCCGCCGCCGCCGAGCTCGCCGGACGGCGCTACGGCGCCGAGCGCGAGGCCGACGTCTCGCTGCGCGTCATCGCCGACCACCTGCGCGCCACCGGCTTCCTGCTCGCGGACGGCGTCATCCCCGGCAACGAGGGGCGCGGCTACGTGCTGCGCCGCATCCTGCGCCGGGCGGTGCGCCACGGCATGCGCCTCGGCTTCGCGGAGCCGTTCCTCCACCGCCTGCTGCCGGTGCTCGGCGAGGTGATGGACGCCGCCTACCCCGAGCTCGCCGCCACCCGCGCCGCCTCGCAGGCCACCGTGCGCGCCGAGGAGGAGAAGTTCCTCGGCACCGTGGCCTCCGGCGCGCGCCAGGTGCAGGAGGAGATCGAGGCGGTGCGCGGCGAGGGAGGTGACGAGCTGCCCGGCAAGGTCGTCTTCCAGCTCTACGACACCTACGGGCTACCTCTCGAGGTCATCCAGGAGATCGCCGAAGAAGAGCGCGTAGGGATCGACGTCGCGGGCTTCGAGGACGCCCTGGAGGAACAGCGGGGGCGATCACGCGAGGCGAGCCTGTCGACCACGGCCCACGCCCTCCCCTTGCTGAAGAGAGCGATCAGCGAAGAGGGCGAGGTGGCCGCGACCGCCTTCGAGGGGTATCGGAACCTCGGTTTCGAGGCGGCGGGCGTGGAGCGGCTGGTCCAGTCTGCGCGGGGCGGGCAGGGCGCCGGGGTCGAGGCGGTCCGAGAGCTGGCCGTCGGCGACAGCGGCGTTGCCGTCCTCGACCGCACCGTCTTCTACGCCGAGGGCGGCGGCCAGGTGGGCGACACTGGCGAGATGGCCTGGCCGGGCGGACGCGCCCGCGTCACCGACACCCGCAAGGACGCCGCCGGCACCGTGTTCCACTTCGTCGAGGTGGTGGAGGGGACGCTCCAGCAGGGCGCCGCCGTGTCGCTCGCCGTCGACGCCGAGCGCCGCCGCGCCGTGCAGCGCAACCACACGGCCACCCATCTCCTCCACGCGGCGCTGCGCGAGGAGCTGGGCGAGGGGGTGCGGCAGGCCGGCTCGCTGGTGGCGCCGGACCGGTTGCGCTTCGACTTCACCTACCCGCGGCCGGTGGCGCCGGAGGCCTTGCAACGCATCGAGGAGCGGGTCAACCGCCAGGTGCTGGCGGCGGTACGGACCGAGTTCGAGGAGCGCGGCTACCGCGAGGCGCTGGCCGCCGGCGCCATGGCGCTGTTCGGCGAGAAGTACGGCGAGCGGGTGCGCACCGTCGCCGTGCCCGGCGTCTCGCTCGAGCTGTG
>CAZLBJ010000383.1:0-6543 GCA_964557755.1 uncultured Thermoanaerobaculia bacterium | reverse complement strand
CGCTCGAGGAGCTGACCGGCCACGCCGAGGCGGTGCTCGAGCTGCTCGGCCTGCCCTACCGCCGCGTCACCCTGTCGACCGGCGACGTCGGCTTCGGCGCCGCGAAGACCTACGACCTCGAGGTGTGGCTGCCGGGCCAGGAGGCCTACCGCGAGATCTCCTCGTGCACCAACTTCCTCGACTTCCAGGCCCGCCGCGCCAACCTCCGCTACCGCGACGCGGCGAGCGGCAAGCCGCGCTACCTGCACACCCTGAACGGCTCCGGCCTGGCGGCAGGCCGCACGCTGGTGGCGGTGCTCGAGACCTACCAGCAGGCGGACGGCTCGGTGGCGGTCCCCGAACCGCTGCGCCCCTACATGGGCGGCCAGGAACGCATCGCCGCGCCGGCTGGTTAGACTAGGTCCCACCTCCACGGAGGGGTGGCAGAGTGGTCGAATGCAGCGGTCTTGAAAACCGCCGACGGTTCACGCCGTCCGTGGGTTCGAATCCCACCCCCTCCGCCAGGGCGCCTGCCTGATACTGTGGAGGCAGCGAGGACTTCCACATGCCGCATTCCAGCCCCCAGGATCCAACGCCGCTGAAGACCGACGAGCACGGCGTCGTCCGCGTCGGCGGCACGCGCGTGACCCTCGACCAGGTGGTTGGCCCGTTCCTGCAGGGAGTCACGGCCGAGGAGATCGCGATGCGGTACTCCTCGCTCGACCTCGCCGACGTCTACGCCACGATCGCCCACTACCTGCGGCATCGCGAGGAGATCGACCGGTATCTGGTCCAGCAGCGGCAGGCGGCCGAGGAGGCTCGCGCGACCCACGCCGAGGTGCTGGACGTCAGCGAGCTCCGCTCCAGGCTCGTCGCCCGGCAACAGGCTTGAGCCGGAGCCGTGTTTGCGATCGCCTAGGGGAAGGACCGATCATGACTCTTGCCAGTGCCGCGATATCCAGCCCCCTCACGACCGACGAGCACGGTGTCGTCCGCGTTGGCAACACCCGGGTGATGCTCGAGCGGATCGTCCATGCGTTCGATGCCGGTGCCTCGGCCGAGGAGATCGTGGAGAGCTACCCCACGTTGAATCTCGCCGACGTCTACGCGACGATCGCCTTCATCCTCAGGAATCGCGCCGATGTCGACTCCTATATGACCGAGAGCCGCGTCGAGTCGGAGCGATTGCACCGCGAGGCCGAGCAGCGCTTCTCCACTTCGGAACTGAGGCGCCGCATTCGCGAGCGCGCGGCGGTTGCCTGAGTTGCGCCTCCCTCTTTGACGCCCTAGCGGCTACCCGACTACCGCCCCACCAGCTCCCGCGCCTTGGCCGCGATCCTGTCGCCGGTGAAGCCGTAGGCCTCGGCGACGTCCTTCCAGGGGGCGGAGGCGCCGAAGCGGTCGACGGCGTGGATGGCGCCGTGGGTGCCGACCCAGCGGTGCCAGCCGAGGGAGGCGCCGGCCTCGACCGCCAGGCGGTGGATGACGGTGGGGGGCAGCACCTCGCGCTGGTAGGCCTCCGGCTGCTCGGCGAAGAGCTCCCACGACGGCATCGAGACGACGCGGGCGGCGATGCCGTCGGCCGCCAGCTCGGCGTGCGCCTCGAGCGCCACCCACACCTCCGAACCGGTGGCCAGCAGCAGCACCTCCGGGCGAGCGCCGTCCGGCGGGTCGGCGAGGACGTAGGCGCCGCGCGGCACGCCGTCGGGCGCGCGCTCCGCCGTCGCCGCGAGCACCGGCAGCTTCTGGCGGGTCAGCGACAGCGCCGTCGGCCCCGTCTGCCGGGTGACGGCGACGCGCCACGCGGCCACCGTCTCGTTGGCGTCCGCCGGCCGCAGCACCACCAGGTCCGGCACCGCGCGCAGCGAGGCGAGCTGCGCCACCGGCTGGTGCGTCGGGCCGTCCTCGCCGAGGAAGATCGAGTCGTGGGTGAAGACGTAGACCACCGGCAGCCCCATCAGCGCCGCCAGCCGGATCGGCGGCTTCATGTAGTCCGAGAAGATCAGGAAGGTGCCGCCGTAGGGCCGCAGCAGGCCGGAGAGCGCCATGCCGTTGAGCACCGCCCCCATGGCGTGCTCGCGTACCCCGAAGCGCAGGTTGCGGCCGCCCGGGGTGGCGGCGCCGAAGTCGTCCTCGCCCTTGACCAGCGTGTTGTTCGAGGGCGCCAGGTCGGCCGAGCCGCCGATCAGCTCGGGCAGCCGCGGCGCCAGCGCCTGGATCGCCTTGCCGGAGGCCGAGCGGGTGGCCAGCGGGCCGTCGCCGGGGACGAAGGCCGGCAGGTCGGCGTCCCAGCCGTCGGGCAGCTCGCCGGCGAGGCGGCGGTCGAGGTCCGCGGCGAGGTCGGGGTGCGCCTCGCGGTAGCGCTCGAGCATCGCCTCCCACGCGTGGCGCTCCCCGCCTCCGGGATCGGCGGCGGCCGCGAAGCGCTCGCGTACCTCCGGCGGGATGCGGAACAGCGGCTCGAGCGGCCAGCCGAGGTTCTCCTTGGTGGCCTTCACCTCTTCGGGGCCGAGCGGCGAGCCGTGGGCGTCGGCGGTACCGGCCTTGCCCGGGCTGCCGAAGCCGATGACGGTGCGCACCACCACCAGCGACGGCCGCCCGGTCTCCGCTTCCGCGGCCGCCAGGGCGTCCTCGATCGCCGCCAGGTCGTTGCCGTCGGCGACGTGCTGGACGTGCCAGCCGTAGGCCGCGTAGCGCTGGCCGACGTCCTCGGAGAAGGCGAGCCACGCCGGCCCGTCGATGGTGATCTCGTTGCTGTCGTAGAGGACGTTGAGCTTGCCGAGCGCCAGGTGGCCGGCCAGCGAGCAGGCCTCCGAGGCGACGCCCTCCATCATGTCGCCGTCGCTGGCGTTGACCCACACGCGGTGGTCGAACAGCGGGAAGCCGACGCGGTTGAAGCGCTGCGCCAGCATGCGCTCGGCCATCGCCATGCCGACGGCGTTCGAGATGCCCTGGCCGAGCGGCCCGGTGGTGGTTTCGATGCCGACCTCCGTCTCGCGCTCCGGGTGCCCCGGCGTCTTCGAGCCGAGCTGGCGGAAGCGCTTGAGCTCGGCCATCGACAGCGGGTAGCCGGCGAGGTGGAGCAGCGCGTAGAGCAGCGCCGAGGCGTGGCCGCACGACAGCACGAAGCGGTCGCGGTTCGGCCACAGCGGCTCGGAGGGGTCGTAGCGCAGGTGCCGCGTCCACAGCCAGTAGGTCATCGGCGCCTGCCCCATCGGCGCGCCGGGATGGCCCGCGTCGGCCTTCTCCACCATGTCGACGGCGAGGAAGCGGATGGTGTCGATGGCGAGCTGGTCTAGGTCGTCGGCGCGGCGGTCGAGACTCATGTCGGGGCGGGTTCCTGTGGTCGGGGTCGGCGTTCGGAGATCAGGGGATCGCGAGGGCCGGGCTAGTCTAACCCGCGCTCGTGACGCTCCCGGGCGCCGGGCGGCGGCGCTTTTGACTTCGCTCCGCGCGGCGGCTTAGAATTTTGCGTCCTGCGCGGGCGTTGTCAGCCCCGGAGGCCCCTGTTCCCTTGCGGAGAGGTGCTGGAGTGGTCGAACAGGGCTGCCTGCTAAGCAGTTGTCCGGGGTCAACCCGGACCGAGGGTTCGAATCCCTCCCTCTCCGCCACCTTCCTTCTCCAGGCTTCCGTTCGGCAGCTTCAGGACTCTTCGGCCGTGTCGACGCGCACGGTCATCACCGGGCACTTGGCGTGCTGCACCACCCGCTCGGCGGTCGAGCCGAGCAGCAGGTGGGCGAGGCCGGTGCGGCCGTGGGTGCCGAGCGCGATGACGTCGACGCCGCGCTTCTCCGCCTCGTCGACGATCACCTCCGGCGCGTAACCCTCGCGCGCCACCGTCTCCACCTCCAGCCCCTCGGCGCGCAGCCCGCCGGCCGCCAGGTCGAGCTGCTCCTGGGCGTCGGCGCCGACGTCGGCCATGAAGTTGACCGAGGTGGGGATGGGGCCGTAGGCGGTGTACTCGATCGGCAGGTGGTAGGCATGCAGCAGCACCAGCCGCGCCGGCGCGCCGGGGGCGCACAGGCAGGCGCGCGCCACCCGCGCCGCCTCCTCGGCGTGCGGCGAGAAGTCGGTGGGCACCAGGATCGAGCGCACCGGTGTGCCGTGGCCGCGGTCGTCCGGGTGGACGGTGAGCACCGGGCAGGGGGCGCGCTGCACCACCCGCTCGGCGGTCGAGCCGAGCAGCATGTGGGTGATGCCGGTCAGGCCGCGGGTGCCGATCACCACCAGCCCCGCGCCCTCCTCCTCGGCAACGCGGACGATGCTCTGCGACGGCACGCCGATCGGCACTTCGAGGTCGACCGCGATGCCGGCGGCGCGCACCCGCGCCGCCGTCTCGTCGAGCTTGCGCAGGGCGATCTGGTGCATCTCCTGCCCGAAGTCGGTGCCGGAGGGGACGTAGTCGGGCAGCGGCGCCGGCAGGGTGAGGGCGTGCACCAGGCACAGGCTCGCCCCGTGCTGGCGGGCCAGCGCCATCGCCCATTCGAGGGCGACGTCGGCGGTGTCGGAGAAGTCGGTGGTGGCGACGATCCTGGTCAGCGTCGACGCGGTCGGCATGGCGTCCTCCCCTCGGTCTCGGTGGGCGTTCTCCGCCTTCACGATAGCAGCTCGACGCCCGCCTTGTGGGGCGGGAAACGCCGTGATACCTTGGCGGCGCCCGCCCGGCGCACCCCTTGCAAACCTGCGGGAAGGACCATGGCGACGACCCCCCTCTCCGGCCCCGTCCGCGTGCGTTTCGCGCCCTCGCCGACCGGTTTCCTGCACGTCGGCGGCGCGCGCACGGCGATCTACAACGAGCTGCTGCGCCGGAGCCTCGGCGGCGCCCTGGTGCTGCGCATCGAGGACACCGACCGCGAGCGCTCCGACGAGGCGATGACGCGGCAGATCGTCGACGCCCTGCACTGGATCGGCGTCGTGCTCGACGAGGGGCCGCTGCTGCAGAGCGAGCGCGTCGAGCGCCACCGCCAGCGCGCCGCCGAGCTGGTCGCCGCCGGCGCCGCCTACCGCTGCTTCTGCACCCCCGAGGAGCTCGACGCGCAGCGCCGCGCCGCCGAGGCTGGGGGCGAGAAGTTCCGCTACCCGCGCACCTGCCTGCCGCGGGTGGGCGGGGAGTCCGACGCCCTGGCCGGCGAGGGGCGGCCGTTCGTCGTCCGCCTGCGCATGCCCGACCAGCCGATCCGCATCGACGACCTGGTGCGCGGCGGCGTCGAGGTGCCCCCGGAAGCCCTCGACGACTTCGTGCTGCTGCGCTCCGACGGCTCTCCGACCTACCACCTCTCGGTGGTGGTCGACGACGTCGACATGGGCATCACCCACGTGCTGCGCGGCGAGGACCACCTGTCGAACACGCCGAAGCACATCGCGCTGTTCCGCGCCCTCGGCGCCGAGCTGCCGCGCTTCGGCCACCTGCCGCTGATCCTCGGGCCGGACAAGAAGCGGCTGTCCAAGCGCACCGGCGCCACCTCGGTGGAGGAGCTCCGCGACCAGGGCGTGCTGCCGCAAGCGCTCTACAACTACCTGGCGCTGCTCGGCTGGTCGCCCGGCGACGACGTCGAGCTGATGAGCCGCGACGAGATGGTCGAGCGCTTCAGCGTCGAGCGCCTCAACACCTCGGCCGCCGTCTTCGACCGCGACAAGCTGGCGTGGATGAACGTCCAGTACCTGATCCACCTGCCGCTCGACGAGCTGATGCCGCACCTCGAGCCGTTCCTCGCCCGGGTGGGCCTCGCCGGCACGCACGAGATGGAGGTCGAGAAGAAGCGCCTGCACCGCGCCGTCGAGCTCCACCGCATGCGCGCGAAGACCCTCGCCGAGCTCGCCGAGCAGGTGCGGTGCTACTTCCGCGAGCGCCTCGACTACGACCCGGAGGCGTGCGCGAAGTTCATCGCCGACCCGGAGCTGCCCGACCGCCTGGAGGCGCTGCGCGACCGCTACACCCAGGCGGAGCCTTTCGATGCCGACTGCCTGGACCAGACCCTGCGCCGCCTGGCGGAGGACATCGAGGTCAAGGCGGCCTACCTCATCCACCCGCTGCGCATGGCGCTGTCGGCAACCACGGCCGGCCCCGGCGTCTTCGACCTCGTCGAGGCCCAGGGCCGCGAAGCCACCCGCCGCCACCTCACCCAGTTCGTGGAGTGGTTACGCGAGCAGCAGGGGGGCGGGGGTGCCGGGGACGGCGGGGTTGGAGGGGCGCCGGACGGGGGACGTTCCGCTTCAGTCGGACTTTAGGGAGGAGCGCTCCACTCTTCAGCGAGCGCACGCCACCGCTTTCTCGGACGTCGCGGGCTTGCGCTGTGCGCTCGCCGGAGCCCCCGTCCGGCGCCCCTCCAACCCCACCTCACCGGCAGAGGAGTAGGAGATGAACGTCAACACCGCCGTCAACGTCACCTTCCCCTTCGCCGATCAGTTGACGTTGACGTTGCACGCGGTGGCTGAGACTGAATGGATGCCTGCGCCTCGCCGCCACCAACGCCCACATTCCTCCTGCGGGGCCACCGCCGGTCTCCGGGGTGGGGTGGGTCCTCGGGTAGGGACCCCGGGAGCGGGCCAGGTGCAATACCCGTC
>CAZLBJ010000382.1:0-4337 GCA_964557755.1 uncultured Thermoanaerobaculia bacterium | reverse complement strand
CCGCTGTGGACGGCGGCGGTGCTGGGCCACGCGTGGACCGCCCGCGCCCTGCTCGCCGCCGGCGCCGAGCCCGACCCGGTGCCCAACGACCGGCGCACGCCGCTGGCGATGGCGGTGCTGCGCGGCCACCTCGCCGTCGCGCGCCTCCTCGCCGACGCCGGCGCCGAGACCGATCCCCAGCTCCGCGACGGCTCGCTGCTGCTGGAGATGGCGTCGCGCGGCGACGGCCCGGCGGTGCGCTTCCTGCTCGAGCGCGGCGCCGGCCGCGAGCGCGACGCGGCGCTGCGCGCGGCGGCGGTGGCCGAAGCCGAGGACGTGGTCGACGCTCTGCTCGCCGCCGGCGCGGACGCGGACGGCGCCGACCAGCAGGGCTGGACGCCGCTGCTGCTGGCGGCGCGCTTCGGCCACACCGGCGTGGTCGACCGCCTGCTCGCCGCCGGCGCCGGTGTGGACCGGCTGGGCGGCGAGACGAGCCGCAGCACGCCGCTGCTCGCCGCCTCGGCGGCCGGCCGCGTGGAGGCCGCGCGGCGCCTGCTCGCCGCCGGCGCCGACGCCAACGCGCGCAACCGCAACGGCACCACGCCGTTGATGTTCGCCGCCCACAACGACCGGCCCGAGCTGATCGCGGCGCTGCTCGCCGCCGGCGCCGAATCGGAGCTCGCCGAGCTCGGGGGGCAGACCGCTCTCGTCTTCGCCGTCCAGCGCGACCGCGCCGACGCCGTGCGCGCGCTGCTCGAGGGCGGCGCCGAGCCCGACGCCGAGCTGAGCCTGGACAAGCTCGGCCGCGTCACCATGCTCGCCGTCGCTGCCGCCCGCGGCCAGGTCGACGTCGCCCGCGCCCTCCTCGACCACGGCGCCGACCCCGACCACCCGGTCGACGCCGCGCGCTTCGGCCCCGCCACGCCGCTCATCCTCGCCGCCGCCGGCGGCCACGCGGAGATCGTCGAGGCCCTGCTGGCGGCAGGCGGCGATCCCGCAAAGGAGGCCGGCGGCGAGACGGCGCTGGGCTGGGCGCGGAAGGGCGAGCGAGGCGAGGTCGTGGCGCTGCTGGAGGAGGCGCGGCCCGCGGCCGGCGGCGGAGGCTCGGGCGATCGCTGAGCGACTGCCGGCGATACGAACGGTATTCAGCAGGGTCCTGCCGTCCCGCTGCGGCCTTTTCAGGTAGCCGCAGCCCTCAGGCCGGCACCTCGGCCGCCGCCGCCTCCGCCGCCGCCGGCGCCTCGCCGAGGTCCACCACCAGCTCCCCGTCCCGCACGTCCACCACCAGCCGGGACCCCTCGCCGACGTCGCCGGCGATGATGGCGCGGCCGACGCGGCTCTCGACCTGGTGCTGGAGGAAGCGCTTGAGGGGGCGGGCGCCGTAGACCGGGTCGAAGCCCTGGCGGGCGACGAAGCCGCGCGCCTCGTCAGTGAGCTCGATGGCGATCTTGCGCTCCGCCAGGCGGCGGCGCAGGTCGGCCATCTGCAGGTCGACAATGCGCTCGATCTCCGCCAGGGTCAGCGGCTTGAACAGCACCAGGTCGTCCACCCGGTTGAGGAACTCCGGGCGGAAGTGGGTGCGCAGGTCGTGCATCACGGTGTCGCGCGCCGCGTCGGTCAGCTCGCCGTCCGGGCGCACGCCCTCCAGCAGGTGGTGGCTGCCGATGTTCGAGGTCATGATGATCACCGTGTTCTTGAAGTCCACCGTGTGGCCCTGCGAGTCGGTGACGCGGCCGTCGTCGAGGATCTGCAGCAGCACGTTGAAGACGTCCGCGTGCGCCTTCTCGATCTCGTCGAAGAGGATCACCGAGTAGGGCTTGCGGCGCACCGCTTCGGTGAGCTGGCCGCCCTCCTCGTAGCCGACGTAGCCCGGCGGCGCGCCGATCAGCCGCGACACGGTGTGCTTCTCCATGTACTCGGACATGTCGATGCGCACCAGGTTGTCCTCGCTGTCGAACAGCGCCTCGGCGAGGGTCTTCGCCAGCTCGGTCTTGCCGACGCCGGTGGGGCCGAGGAAGATGAACGAGCCGATCGGCCGCCGCGGGTCCTTGATGCCGGCGCGGGCGCGCAGCACGGCGTCGGCGACCAGCTGCACCGCCTCGACCTGGCCGATCACCCGGCGGTGGAGGATCTCGTCGAGGCGCAGGAGCTTCTCGCGCTCGCCCTCGACCAGCCGCGTCACCGGGATGCCGGTCCAGCGCGAGACGATCTCGGCGATCTCCTCCTCGGTGACCTCTTCGCGCAGGAGCTGGTCGCCGCCGCGCTGGCGCTCCTCGATCTCGCTCTCGCGCTCGGCGAGCGTCTGCTCGAGCTGCGGCAGGCGGCCGTGCTTGAGCTCGGCGGCGCGGTTGAGGTCGTAGGCGCGCTCGGCCTCCTCGACCTGGCGCCGCGCCTGCTCGATCTCCTGGCGCAGACGCCGCACCTCCTCGATCGCCCCCTTCTCGCCCTCCCACTGCGCGCGCATGGCGTCGGAGCGCTCCTTCAGGTCGGCCAGCTCGCGGCGCAGGTCGTCGAGGCGCTCCTTGGAGGCCCGGTCCTTCTCCTTCTTGAGCGCCGCCTCCTCGATCTCGAGCTGCATGACGCGGCGCGTCACCTCGTCGAGCTCCGCCGGCATCGAGTCGATCTCGGTGCGCACCATGGCGCACGCTTCGTCGACCAGGTCGATCGCCTTGTCGGGCAGGAAGCGGTCGGTGATGTAGCGGTGCGAGAGGGTGGCGGCGGCGACCAGGGCGTTGTCCTGGATGCGCACGCCGTGGTGCACCTCGAAGCGCTCCTTCAAGCCGCGCAGGATCGACACCGTGTCCTCGACCGAGGGCGGGTCGACCTGCACCGGCTGGAAGCGCCGCTCGAGCGCCGCGTCCTTCTCGATGTACTTGCGGTACTCGTCGAGGGTGGTGGCGCCGATGCAGTGCAGCTCGCCGCGCGCCAGCATCGGCTTGAGCAGGTTGCCGGCGTCGGTCGAGCCCTCGGTGCGGCCGGCGCCCACGATGTTGTGCAGCTCGTCGATGAACAGCAGCACCCGGCCCTCGGACTCCTTGATCTCGTTGAGCACCGCCTTCAGGCGCTCCTCGAACTCGCCGCGGTACTTGGCGCCGGCGAGCAACGCCCCCATGTCGAGCGAGAAGACGGCGCGGTCCTTGAGCCACTCCGGCACGTCGCCGCGCACGATGCGCTGCGCCAGCCCCTCGACGATCGCCGTCTTGCCGACGCCGGGCTCGCCGATCAGCACCGGGTTGTTCTTGGTCTTGCGCGACAGGATGCGGACGACGCGGCGAATCTCGGAGTCGCGGCCGATCACCGGGTCCATCTTGCCGCGCCGCGCCTGCTCGACGAGGTCCATGCCGTACTTGGCGAGCGCCTCGTAGGAGCCCTCCGGCGAGGCGCTGGTCACCCGCTGGCTGCCGCGCACGGCGGTGAGCGCCGAGAGGAAGCGGTCGCGGGTGACGCCGTGGCCGGCCAGGGCGCGGCCGGCGTCGGTGTTGCTGCCCTCGTCGAGGAAGGCGAGCACCAGGTGCTCGACGGAGACGTACTCGTCCTTGAGGCGCTTGGCCTCGTCCTCGGCGCGCACGAAGAGCTGCTCGAGGCGCGGCGTGACGTACACCTTGCCCGCCTCGGCGCCGGGGCCGGAGACGGAGGGGCGGCGCTCGAGCGCCTGCTCGACCTCGCGGCCGAGCGCCGCGACGTCGACGTCCATGCGCTGCAGCAGGCGCGGCACCAGCCCCTCGGGCTGCTCGAGCAGGGCGGCCAGCAGGTGCTCGCCGTCGACCTGCTGGTGGCCGTGGCGCGCCGCCCGCGTCTGCGCCGCCTGCAGCGCCTCCTGCGACTTCATCGTCAGCTTGTTGACGTCCATGTCGGTCTCTTTCTGTCGATTCCGTGGTTTCCGGTTCAGCCGCGCGGCCGGAAGTCCGACGCCTTCGCCAGCTCCTCGAACAGCTCGCGCTCACGCTCGCCCAGCTCCTTCGGCACCGCGATGCTCACCTCCGCGTAGAGGTCGCCGGCGTCCTGGCCGCCGGTGCCGGGGAAGCCCTTGCCGCGCAGCCGGAGGC
Organism: uncultured Thermoanaerobaculia bacterium; assembly: GCA_964557755.1. Lineage (GTDB taxonomy): Bacteria > Acidobacteriota > Thermoanaerobaculia > Multivoradales > JBCCEF01 > CAZLBJ01. Next base: position 312 of record CAZLBJ010000382.1, on the reverse strand, counting down.
GGCGGCCGGACGAGGTGCCGGGCGGGATGCGCACCCGCTGGCTGCCGTCGAGCGTCGGCACCTCCGCCTCGCCGCCGAGCGCCGCCTCCCAGGGCGCCACGTCGAGCTTCGTGTGCAGGTCCCGGCCGTCGAGGCGGAAGCGCGGGTGGGGCGCCAGCTTCACCTTCAGCAGCAGGTCGCCCTTCGGGCCGCCGCCGGCGGCGCCGGCGCCCTGGCCGGACAGCCGCAGCTTCTTGCCCGCCTGGATGCCGGCCGGGATGGAGACCTCCAGCGTCTGCCGTTGGCCGGTCTCCGGGTCGGCGAGGGTGATCT
>CAZLBJ010000381.1:0-7368 GCA_964557755.1 uncultured Thermoanaerobaculia bacterium | reverse complement strand
GCGACCGGCTCGAGCGCGTGAACGCGGTCCTGGCCGAGACCTACCGGCTGAGCCCCCCCGAGCACGCCTCCTTCCGCATCCGGCTCGGCTTCTGGGCGATGCACCCGGTCCAGGGACTCGCCATCCTCGCCGTCGTCCTGGTCGGCGTGTTCTGGCTGGTCGGTCTCTTCGCCGCGGGTACCCTGGTCGATCTCCTCGAGAACGCCGTCTTCCGGATGCGGCTCTCCCCGCTCGTCATCCGCGCGGTCGACGTCCTGCTCCCGTTCCCCCACGCGCACGCGCACGAGGTCATGACCCAGTCCGTCGGGATCCCGGTGACCCCGGTCCACGAGTGGACCGTGACCACGCTGAGCCGGGAAGCGGCCGTGCCGGCCTACCAGCTCCTGGGCCCGGAGCTCGGCCCGACCGGGCAGATCGCCCGCTTCTTCCACGACCTGGTGGTCGGCGAGTTCGGGGTCTTCACGATGGCGATCTCGTACGCCCTCGCGATCGTCCTTCCGATCGTCACGACGTTCTTCCTCGTCTTCAGCCTGCTCGAGGATTCGGGCTACTTCCCGCGCATGGCGATCATGCTGAATCGCGCGTTCCGGGCCATGGGCCTCAACGGCAAGGCGGTCCTGCCGATGATCCTGGGACTCGGCTGCGACACCATGGCGACGATGACGACGCGCATCCTCGAGACGCGCAAGGAGCGCGTCGTCACCACCATGCTGCTCGCCCTCGCGGTGCCCTGCTCGGCGCAGCTCGGCGTGCTGCTGGCGATGCTGGCGAGCCTCAGCCTCCTCGGCGGCGTGGTGTGGCTGGGGATGCTCCTCGCCGTCGTCCTGCTGGTCGGCTGGCTGACCTCGCGCCTGTTCCCCGGCGAGGCGAGCGACTTCATCCTCGAGATCCCGCCGATGCGGCGGCCGCAGCTCGGCAACGTGGTGGTGAAGACCGTCTCGCGCCTCAACTGGTACCTGCGCGAGGTGATCCCGCTGTTCCTCGTCGGCACCGCGGCGCTGTTCTTCCTCGACGCGCTCGGCGCGCTGGGCTGGCTGGGCCGCGCCGGCGAGCCGCTGGTGATCGGCTGGCTGGGGCTGCCGGCGGAGACCTCGAACGCCTTCCTGGTCGGCTTCCTGCGCCGCGACTTCGGCGCCGTCTACCTGCTCGACGCCGCCACCGGCGCCGCGCCGCTGCTCTCCCAGCACCAGGTCCTGGTGGCGATGGTCACCATCACGCTCTTCATGCCGTGCATCGCCAACTTCCTGATGATCGCCCGCGAGCACTCGTGGAAGATCGCCTGGGCAATGGCCGGCTTCATCTTCCCGTTCGCCTTCCTGGTGGGCGGGGTCCTCCACCGGACGGGACTATGGCTGAACCTCTTCTGACCTGCCCGCTGTGCGGCTTCGAGTTCGCGCCGAGCGACACCTCCTGCCACCACGGCTGCCCGTTCCAGTCGGCGTGCAGCCTGACCCGCTGCCCGCTGTGCGAGTACGAGTTCCCGGCGACGCCGAAGGGCCTGTCGTGGCTGCAGGGGTGGCTCGTGGGCTGGCGCCAGCGGCGGCGGGCGGCGCGGACGGCGCAGGCGGCGCGCAAGACGCCCGGCTGCGTCAGCGCGGCGGTGTGCGCCGACCGCGAGGGGGGTCTGCTGACCGTGCGCGAGCTGGCCGGCGGCGACCGCGCCGAGGTGGTGCACCTCGAGGCCGAGGACGAGGGCCGCTCGAACGCCCTCGCCGTCTTCGGCCTGGTGCCCGGCAGCGAGGTCACCCTGGTGCAGCGCCTGCCCTCCTACGTGCTGCAGGTCGGCGAGACCATGCTCGCCCTCGACGCCGAGGTCGCCGGCTCGATCGTCGTCCGCCGGCCGGCGGCGTAGCTACTCCCCGTCTCCGCGCGCCGGCGGCGGGTAGCGGTGGCGGGCGCCCCAGGGGTCCTCGGCCTCGTAGTCGCCGGGGGCGGTCTCCGTCACCCACGCCGGGCCGGCAGGCACCTTGCCGTGGCCGCCGGGGAGGTCGAGGACGTAGGTCGGCTGGCAGAGGCCGGAGACGCGGCCGCGCAGGCGGCGCACCAGGGTGCGGCCGGTCGCGAGCGTGACGCGGAAGTGGGCGGTGCCGCGGGCGAGGTCCGGGTGGTGCAGGTAGTACGGCTTGACGCGGTGCGCCACCAGCGTGCGCAGCAGCTCCTCCAGCACCGCCGGGTCGTCGTTGACGCCGCGCAGCAGCACCGTCTGGCTGAGCAGCGGGACGCCGCCGTCGACCAGCCGCGCCAGGGCGGCGAGCGCCGCCGGCGTCAGCTCGCGCGGGTGGTTGGTATGCACCGCCACCCACACGGCGGTGGGTGCGCGCAGCGCCGCGACGAGCTCCGCCGTCACCCGCCCCGGGTCGACCACCGGCACGCGGGTGTGCAGGCGCACCACCTTCACGTGGCCGATGGCGTCGAGCTCGCCGACGATCTCCGCCAGCCGCCGCGGCGCCAGCAGCATCGGGTCGCCGCCGGTCAGGATCACCTCCCACACCTGCTGGTGGCGGCGCACGTAGTCGAGGGCCGCCGCCAGCTCCGCGGGCGACAGCGCCTCGCCACCCGGCCCCACCCGCTCGCGGCGGAAGCAGAAGCGGCAGTACACGGGGCAGACGTGGACCGGCTTGAGCAGCACGCGGTCCGGGTAGCGGTGGACGACGCCCTTGAGCGGGCTGAAGACGTCGTCGCCGATCGGGTCCTCCGACTCCTCCGGCCGCACGTCGAGCTCGCGGGCGTCGGGCACGAACTGGCGCGCCAGCGGGTCGTCCGGCCGGCCGGGCGGCAGCAGCTCGAGGACCTCCGGGGTGACGGCGACCGCGTAGCGCTCCTCCACCGCCGCCAGCGCCGCCGCCTCCTCCTCGCGCAGCACGCCGGCCGCCGCCAGGTCGGCGGCGGAGCGGGCGGTGCGGCGGGTCGCGGCCGCGGGCTTCATCCGGCCCCCGCGCCGGCGGCCCAGCGGTAGGCGATGCCGGCGCCGGCGCCGCGGCCCAGCGCCGCCACCTCCTCCCAGGCGGCGGCGACCGGCGCCAGCGGCACCAGCTCGGGGCGGTGGCTGGCCACCCACTCGTCGCCGGTGGGGGGCCACGCTTCCTCCGGCCAGGCGACCACCAGGCGCATGGGCGAGCCGACCGGCACCGGGTGGTTGCGCCGCGGGTCGGCGCTGCCCACCAGCACCACCAGCGGGCAGCCGAGGACGGCGGCGGCGTGCGCCGGGCCGGTGTCGAGGCTGACGCAGGAGTGGGCGCGGGAGAGCAGCGCGAAGAGGCGGCGCAGCGGCAGGTCGGAGGCCGCCACCTCGACCCGCGGGTCGCCGGCGGCGGCGGCGAGGGCGGTGAGCGCCTCCTCCTCGGCCGGGGCGCCGATCAGCACCACCACCGCCTCCGGCAGCCGCGCCAGCACCGCCTGCGCCAGGCCGCACCAGCGGTCGTCCGGCCAGCGGCCGCGGAAGCGGCGGCGGCTCTGCGTCTGCAACGGCACCAGCGGCCGCCCCTGCCAGCCGCGGGCGGCGATCCAGGCGTCGCAGTCGGCCAGCTCGTCGGGGTGCAATGCCAGGCCGGGGGCGGGGTGCGGGTCGGCGGGCGCGCCCCCCGGCGGCGGCGCGGCGGGCGGGCGGGCGGCGAGCATGCGGTGCAGGTGGTCGGCCGCGTGCTCGAGGTCGCCGCGCACCAGCCGCGCCGCCGACACCCGCCACTCCTCGGTGACGCCGCCGCGGTCGAGCAGCCAGCGGACCTTGTCGAGGTCCTCGACCACCCAGGTGGGCGACGGGCCGCGGCGGCGCAGCCATCGCACCAGGCGGCGCTGCGGCGGCGCCAGCCAGTAAGGGGTGCGGCGGCTCGGCAGGGTGAAGACGTCGCCCACCGCGTCGAGGCCGGCGAGGACCTTGGGCGAGGCGCCGCTCGACACCACCAGGTCGCAGGGGCGGCCCTCGCGCGCGGCGAGGCCGCGGACGAGGGCGGTGAGCAGGATCATGTCGCCGATGGCGCCGAAGCGGACCACCAGCGGGCGGGCCGCGTCGCCGCCGTCAGCCTGGGCCGGCGGCATGGGCGGCGCGGATGCGGTCGATCTGCCGCAGGTGGATGAGGTCGTGAGCGGCGAGCAGGCGGAAGATGCCGCGCACGGTCTCGCGGCCGCGCTCGGCGTGGAGGCCGGCGCGCTCCCACTGCGCGTCGTCGAGGCGGCGCAGCAGGCGCAGGGTGCCGCGGCGGGCGGTCTCCATCTCCTCCAGGCTGGCCTCGAGGTCCTCGTCCTGGTAGCCGAGGTTCGCCGTCCACAGGTCCTGGTCGTAGCCGGGGATCGCCGGCCGGTCCTCGGCGAGGATCAGGCGGATCCGGTAGCCGTAGACGATCTCGGTGTCGGCAAGGTGCCGCACGACCTGCAGGATCGACCACTTCCCCGGTGCCTCGGGCCGGGTCAGGGCGTCGCGGTCGAGCCCGGCGACGGCTTGGCGCAGCAGGGCGGGAGTCGCTTCCTGGACCTCGATGGGATCGCGGTCGCCGAGCAGGTCGAGGGCGGCGGCGACGTAGGCGGCGGCGCCGGCGGTGGCGGAGGTGGCGGGGTTGGAGAAGGTCACGGGGAGATATTAGCGCCACGGGCGACGGGAGGATGGTTGGCGCGGGTGTCTGCGGGACGGGGAGGGGCGGGAGCCTCGGTGCCGGGGCCGCCGCGCTTCAGTGCACGTCGGGGCGGGGGCGCGGCTGCTCGGCAGCGGCTGGGTGCCGGTCACTCGGAGGAGGCAGGCTTGCCAGTCGCCGCTGCCGGGCACCCCGGCACCGAGGCTCCCGCCCCTCCCCTCGCCGGCGGTGGCCGCCGGACGACTGACTCGATCAAGGCCGAATCCCTCCTTGCCGATCTGTTTTTTCCTCCCCCTCTGTAAGAGCACGATCCAGCAGGTCGGCGAGGCGATAGCCGGCTCGGGCGATGGCGGCCCGGGTGGCGGCGAGGGCTCGGTCTCGGTAGACGGGGGAGGGTTCTTCGAGGCGTTCGACGCCGCGGTAGACCTCGGTCTGGGCGAGGGTGACTCCCTCGTCGGCCCAGATCTCGGGTTCGAGGGAGTGGATGGGAGTGCGACCGAAGGGTTCGGCGGCGGTGGCCTCGGTGGCGAGGCGGTCGGTCCAGTGGGCGAGGGACTCGCCGAAGCGGCGGGGGCGGGCGCGGTCGAGGATGCCGTCCCAGTATGCGTGGAGGCTCCAGCGGCGATCGCCGTCTCGCGGGTGGAGGAGGAACGTGTTGCCGCCCCGGTCGCCGCGCTCCTCGCCGGGGTCGCCGGTGACGCGCGACGCGGTGTGCAGCGGGTGGTGGACGTCGCCCACCAGGTGCAGCAGCCAGGCGAGGTCGAGGGCGCGCTGCGCCGGCGGCGCGCCGCGGTCTGCGAGGCCGCGCGAGAGGGTGCCGATGCGCTCGACCACGTTCTGCGGCGCCGGCTCGAGCTCCGGCACCGGCGCCGGCGTGCCGTCCGGCCCAAGGCGCCAGAAGACGTTGACGTAGTGCCAGCCGGCGTGGTCGTAGGGGCTGCCGGTGTGCTTGACCTGGTCCGGCCAGGTGGCGGCCTCGACGAAGAACCGCCGCCGGCGCTCCTCCGGCGCGCCCCGCAGCGGCAGCAGCTCGCGGAGGCCGCTGTCCGCCGGCGCCGCCCGCAGCAGGTCGACCGCCGCCTCGCGCGCCTCGGGCGACAGCCGCTGCCAGGCGATCGCCGCCACCGTCCGGTGCCCGGCGCCGCTCCCGGCGAAGGCCGCCGGCGCCGGCGCCGCCGCCGCCAGCAGCATCGCCAGCCCGGCTGCGGCGGCCGCCCGCCTCACAGCCCCGCCACCAGCGCCGCCACCTCGTCGGCGCAGCCCCAGCAGACGGTGAAGCCGGAGCCGCCGTGGCCGTAGTCGTGCACCACCGGCCGGCCGCCGGCGGCGCCGGGCTCGACCTCCAGCCGCACCGCCGGCCGCCCCGGCCGCAGCCCCACCACCCGGCGCACCACCTGGATGACGGACGCGGCGGGCGGCAGCAGCGGCCGGCAGCGGGCGAGGATCGACGCCTCCTCGCCGGCGTCGGCCGCGGTGCGCCCGTCGCCGCGCTGCGCGGTGCCGCCGAGCACCACCTCGCCGTCGCCGCGCGGCAGCACGTAGGCGGGAGCGTCCTCGTCGTCGTCGTCGATGCGGTGCTCGAGGTGCCCCGGCGCCCGCGCCACCGCGACCTGGCCGCGGATGGGGAACATCGTCGCGTCCCCCACCACCTCCCGCGCCCCCAGCCCCGCGCAGTGGACCACCACCCCGTCCGGCCCCAGCCCGGCCACCTCCGCCGCCTCCGCCAGGCTCCCCACGCCCCGGCGCACGACCTGCCCGCCGGCGACCCGGAACTCCGCCAGCAGCCACTCGAGGAAGCGCCGCGCGTGGAGGAACGGCACCTCGGCCTGCCAGCCGTGCGCGTAGCCGTCCGGCACCTCGGCAGCGTCGAGGTGGCGGAACGGGATCTCCGGCCGCAGCCACGGCGGGTCCACCAGCCGCCGCCGCGACACGTGCACCAGCGGCACGAAGCTCACCCCCGACTCCGCCAGCGCCGCCAGCGGCCGGCACGCCCGGTAGGTCGCCTGCGCCCACGCCACCACGCGGTCGGGAGGGTCGGCCCGGAACGGCAGCCACACGGCGGCGGCACAGTTCGACGTCGTCTCCGGCGGCACGTCGCGCGCCACGATCCGCACCCGGTGCCCCGCCTGCTGCAACCGGCGAGCGGCGGTGAGCCCGATCACCCCACACCCCACCACCACCACGTCGCGGGCACTGGCCTTTACCGAGTCACTCACAAACCCATTCTAGTGGGCTGCCCCCCTCACTCGATTCCCAACCGCCGGGTGGCGCTGACCGAGTACCAGGTGGTCACCCCAGGCGAGGCGCGTGGCCACGGCTGGTGTGCCAGAGGGCGAGGACCTCGACGAGGTCCTCGCGGATGCGGTAGTAGAGGTAGTGCCGGATCCGGAACAGGTGCAACCGGCGCACGTCGGTCATCTCGGCATCGCGGGAGCGGGGGGCGATCTCCGGCTGCGTCGTGATCAGCTCGAAGCCGCGGGCGAGCTCTTCACCGAACCGCTCGGCCACCGAGGAGCGATGGCGGCGCCACCAGTCGGACGCCTGCCGGATCTCCCGCTCCGCGCGGGGCACGACGCGGAGCCGCAGGCGCACTGGTCAGCCCCGCAACTCCTCGAGCAGGCGGAAGCCGTCGATACCCTCACCGCGGTCGGCCTCGGCCATGGCGGCCTTGAGCTGGTCCTTCTGTTCGGCCGTCAGGTCGAACTCCTCGCCGCCTTCTCGAACCAGCACCGTCACCAGCTCGCCGTTGCGCAGCGAGCCCTCCGGGAGATCGAGCCGGCCGTCCACGTAGCGCGCGTAGTCG